>NZ_JCABYM010000041.1:0-18508 GCF_059499385.1 Limnoglobus sp.
CCCCCCCCCGCCCCCCCCCCCCCCCCCCCCCCCCCCCCCCCCCCCCCCCCCCCCGACGCTCGCCACTCGTGTGCGTGGCCGCCGTTGCCGGTTCGACTTCCGAAGTCGAAGCCGGACTTCGGAAGTCAGGTGTCCCGCCGGGGCCGGGTGCGTATAATGCCGTCTCCGGGGGCGAAATGGTTTCGACCGGGTAAGTGAAGTGTTCGGTCGCGTGTCGAGGTTGATCGGTTGGCCTCGTAAAAAGCCGGTCACACTACAACTGCTGAAACGCAGTTCTCCCTCGCGGCTTAATAACCCGTGAGCCGTTCGGTGCCCTTCGCGGGAGAGGTCATCGTTCGGACGCCAATTCCCGATCGCGGACGCTCGAGGGGCCGGGCAACCGGTTCCGACTCGGTGGCGGCGTCGGCTAAAAAACCTGACCGATAGCGCGTGCCGCACCCTGCAAGTTGGGGACGGTACAAGCGAACGGGTGGCAACCGAAAGGCGGGCCACGGGCATGAACTTGCTACACACGTAGACGCCGGCACGGAAGTGCCTCGGGACCCGGGTTCGATTCCCGGCGCCTCCACTCGAGCGGCCCGCGATGAACTCGCGGGCCGCTCGCTTTTTCACGCCGCCCGTTGCAGCGGCGTCCGCACGGCCGGTTGCTTCGACAGCGTCGCCAGCCAGCCGTCCACCTCCTCGCGGGCGAGCAACTTCACCAACTGCAGCCCGCCGTTGAGCGCCGCGAACCGGCGGGCCACCGGCCACTGCCGCGGGTACGCGGCGTCCGCCAGCAGCAGCACCCGCTCGCCGTTCACGGCCGGGATCGCGTGCGGCGACTCGTGGCCCCACAGCCACTCGTCCGCCCCGTGGAACCGCGCCGGCAGCGTGCCGTCCGCCAGCACCGCCGTCGGCCGGTACATCTGGAACCGGGCCGTCGCCACGTCCGCCGCCGGGTCGGTCGGCTGATCCAGGTAGGCGTCCACCACCCGCGGGTCCGGCCGCGGGCCGGGGACGTACCCGCGGGCCGCCGCCCCGACGACCGCGTCCGCCAGCAGGACGTGCAGCTGCGCCAGATCGACGATCCCTTCCAACTGGAACCGGAACCCGGCCCGCGCCGCCGGGTGCAGGACGGTCACGACGAAGTCGTCCGCCACGGACAGGAGCGCGGACAACTCGTGGCACGCCCGGTGGTCCGGGGCGAAGTCCGCCAGCCGCTCCCGCAGGTGCGGCACGGCCCGCGCCGCCCGCCGGACCTCGACGCTGTTGCAGCAGGCGGTGAACGCGTCGTCGATGAGGTCCGTCAGCGCCGCCCACGCCCGCCCCGCGTCCGGCATCCGCCGCGCGACCGGCACGGCGTACCGCTCGGCGATGAAGTTCCGCAGCGTCGGGGACCGCTCGGCCGGCGTCATCCGGGCGAAGAAGAACAGCGTGGGCACGCCCCACTTCCCGTTCCGCCGTTCGAGCGTCCGGCAGGCGTCGCGGAACGTCTTCGCGGCGGCGAGCGTGTCGGCCAGCCGGCGGAACAGGTTGAGGGCGGCGAACGCCGGGTTCGGCCCGGCGTCCGGGGCCAGCGGGGACCGGGTCGGCCCGGCCCGGAACGGGATCACGTCTCGCGGCATCGCGTCGCCCTCCGTGGTGACGCCGCCATTACCGCACGAACCGGGGGGACCGTGCAAGGGGAAGTGGCCGAACCCCGGCTCCACTGGCCCCGGACCCGTGCCCGTAGTATTAGGGGCCAAGCACGGACGTTCGGCCCGTCCACACTGGGGGTTACCGAATCATGGCCAAGTTCCGCAAGCTCTCACTCGACGCACTCGAGGACCGGCACACGCCGTCCGGCACCACCGGCCCGGTCTCGCTGTACGCCGTCGATTTCGACCCGTCGCGGTCCGCCGCCGGGGACTTCAACGGCGACGGCAACCAGGACTTCGTCACCGCGACGAAGGCCGGCGAGCCGGTGAAGTTGACCGTCTTCTACGGCGGCATCCCGGACAAGACCGAGACGGTCGCCGTGTTCGAGCAGACGTACACCGGCGGGGCGCGGGTCACGGCCGGCGACCTGAACGGCGACGGCAAGGACGAGGTGATCGTCTCGGCCGACAAGGGCGGCAGCGGCCGCGTCGTCGTGCTGGCCTACACCCAGCACCCGCAGATCGCCATCTTCCCGCCGCCGCCGGCGACGTTCGGGCTGAACGAGGTGGCGAGCATCTACGGGATCGAGGACGCGAACTTCCGCGGCGGGGCGGCGGTGGCGGCGGCGGACATGAACGCGGACGGCAAGGACGACCTGTTCGTCGGGGCCGGCCGCGGCGGCGGCCCGCGGGTGGCGCTGTGGGAGGGTGCGAGCGTCATGGCCGGCAAGGCGACGCGGGTGGTGAACGATTTCTGGGCGATGCCGGACATTTCCTTCCGCGGCGGCGTGTCGATCGACGCCGGGGACGTGAACGGGGACGGCGTGGCCGACCTGATCGTCGGCGCGGGCAAGGGCGGCGGCCAGCGGGCGCGGGTCATTTCCGGCACGGACATCGCCGCGAACAAGGGATCGACGGCCGCGCCGCTCGCGGACTTCTTCCTCGGCGGCGCGGACAGTGGCGACCGCAACGGCGTGATCGTGTCGTTCGAGCCGCCGCTGGGCGACAGCAAGGTCGGCGCGTTCGGGGTGTACGGGTACTTCACGGACTCGGACGGGAAGCTGCTCATCAGCGGCCCGTCGATCTTCACCGGCAAGGGGCTGCCGAAGGCCCCCGGCGTCGTCCCGGACCTCGACGAGCGGGTGACCGTGGCGTGACCGGGGTTTGCCGTGGGGCGTGTATAATTACAACGCCCCGCGGAGGTCGTCCCATGCCGGAATTGACGCTCGAGGCCCTCGCCGCACGCCTGCAAGCTCTCGAACAGGAGGTGGCCGAGCAGAAGCGTGCGGCCGCGCCGCCCAAGGTCAAGGACTGGCGGCGGGTCGCCGGGATGTTCACCGGCAGCGAGTTCATGAAGGACGTCGATGCCGCCGGGGCCGCCATCCGCGAGGCGGAACGGGACGCCGCCCGCGACGAGGCGGCGCAATGATTCTCCTCGACACCGACCACGCCTAGGCCCTCAAGTACCGGGACAGCGACCGGTACGCTCGCCTCAGCCGGAAGCTGGCCGCCGCGAGGGAGTTGGTCGGCACGACCATCATCACCGTCGAGGAGCAGATGCGCGGCTGGCTCGCCACGATCACCAAGGAACGGAAGGCCAAGCGGCAGGTCAACCCGTACCGCGAGTTGGGGTTGCTCTTCGACTTCTTCAGCGAGTTGCACGTCCAGCCGTTCGACGACGCGGCGGCCGACCGGTTCGACCAGTTGCCCGCCAGGAAGGTCGGCACGATGGACCGCAAGATCGCCGCCATTGCGCTGACGCAGAACGCCCTGTTATTGACTGCCAATTCCCGCGACTTCGGGCAAATCCCCGGCCTGCGGTTCGAGAACTGGATGGACACGGACTAATTGCGGGCCAGCACCGCGTCCACGACCCAGTTCCCGCGGGCGTACCCGCTGCCGCGGCACGGCGAACGGCACGGCGTAAGCGTGCCGGTACTGCGCTCCCACACCACCGGCACGCTTACGCCGTGCCGTTCGCCTATTCCTTTCCCACCACGAGATCGACGACCCAGCACCCGCGGGCGTGCGGCCCCGGCCCGCGGCCGTGGCCGAGGACGGCCGCGTCCTCGCACCCGGCGTCCTGGAGGGCGTCCGCGAGCAGTGGCATCAACTCGTAGGTTTGGGCGTCGTAGACCTGCTGCGCCAGGTTGACGGCCACGTCCGTCCGCCACGCCGGGTCGAACGGCCCCTCGAGGTCCGACCCGAGTTCGCGGGCGAGGTTCAGAATCGCCTGCATCTCCCGCTCGAACCAGAACGTCGGGTCGAGGCCGGGTTGCTCGTAAGACAGGCAGTTCACCCACAGCAGGATTTCGGCGAACACCCGCCACGGCGTCCCCCGCTGGTGGGTAACCGCGAAGAAGCCCAACTCGCACGGGATGTACATCGCCAAGCGGATGTGATAATCTCGGCCCTCCCAGGCCGCCGTGCATCGCTTCCACACGGCCCGCACGTCCCGGCTGCCGGCCTTCCCGTCGGCGAACCGCTCGGCCGTCTCGACCAGTTGCAGGCACGTTTCGTCCGGCCAGTACCCGCTGAACCGCCGGGCGTAGGCGCAGGCGAGCAGCAACTGCTTCCGGCGGGGCATCGGTTCCAGCACGGGTCGGAGCCATTCCAGCGCGGCCATTGCGTCGGCCATGTCACACCTCCGGAATGAACCACTTTTCGGACGCGGGCGGCGTCCGCCGGGTTCGGGATGATTCCGGCAGTGGGCGAAATGATTCCGGAACACAAATGTGAACGCAAGTTCATTAATCGTAACGGCTTGGCACGCCGCGGGAAATGATTCCGGTTTTTTGAAATGATTCCAGGCGAGGGTGGGGCGGTTTCCGTGGAATCATTTTCCCCCGCCCCTGGCGGTCGGCGAAACCTACGGCCCCTCCCCCGACTCTCGCGGTCCTGCCCGCTCGGGCGCGGCCGATGCGATCATTCCTCGCGGAATGCCGGAACCCCTCTTGTTCGCCACACCCCCATCCCCGGAATGAAGGCTGTCCCGCGGGCGGCGGAATCGTAAACCATTCGTAACGCCGTCGGCCGGGCCGCAAGCCCCGGAAACGTCCGCCATTATGTCGCACTCCGGTCCCATAGCGCCGGCCGCCACGTCGCGGTCGCTGGTCCGCATCAGCCTCGGGTGGTGGCGGCCGGACCGCACGCCGCCGACCGTGGACCCGGCCGCCGTGCGGACCCTCATCGGGTCGCTCAAGGTCCCGGTGAACGTGATCAGCACGGCCGGCGGATTGGCCGTCGGGACCGGCGGCGAGACCCGCATCGGCGTCGGGTCGTCGCCGGGGAGCGACTTCCTGCCGCTGTTCGCGTCGCTCCCGTCGATGACGCCGGACATGCTCGGCGACCCGGCGTTCGCCGCCGCCTACGGCCTCCGCTACCCGTACATGACCGGGGCGATGGCCAACGGCATCGCGTCGGCCGAGGTCGTCGAGGCGATGGGCCGCCACGGGTTGCTCGGCAGCTTCGGCGCGGCCGGGCTGTCGGTCGAGCGGGTGACGGCGGCCATCGACCGGCTTCAGGAGTCGCTGCCGGACGCGCCGTTCTGCGTCAACCTGATCCACAGCCCGAACGAGCCGGCGCACGAGGCGGCCGTCGCGGAGTTGCTCATCCGCAAGGGGGTCCGCGTCGTCGAGGCGTCGGCGTACCTCGACCTGACGCCCGCGATCGTGCGGTACCGGGCGGCCGGGATTCGCACCGGGTCTACCGGGCAGCCGCTGGTGACGAACCGGGTGATCGCGAAGGTGTCGCGGGTGGAGGTGGCGACGAAGTTCCTCTCGCCGCCGCCGCCGCGGATGCTCCAGGAACTCGTCGCGGCCGGGCAGATCACGCCCGACCAGGCGGACGCGGCGGCGAAGCTCCCGATGTGCGACGACCTCACCGTGGAAGCGGACAGCGGCGGGCACACGGACAACCGCCCGGCGATCACGCTCTTGCCGACGATGCTCGCCCTGCGGGACCGGGTGCAGGCGCAGTACAAGTTCGTCACGCCGGTGCGGGTCGGCCTCGCCGGCGGGATCGCGACGCCGGCGGGCGTGGCCGGCGCGTTCGCGATGGGCGCGGCCTACGTCGTCACCGGCAGCGTGAACCAGGCGTGCGTCGAGTCGGGTTCGTCCGACGCGGTGCGGAAGATGCTCGCCGAGGCGGGCCAAGCCGACACCGCGATGGCCCCGGCCGCCGACATGTTCGAGATGGGGGTGAAACTTCAGGTGCTGAAGCGCGGCACGATGTTCCCGATGCGGGCGCAGAAGCTGTACGACATCTATCGCGCATATAGTGGCTGGGACAAGGTTCCCGATTCTGAACGCCTGAACATCGAGAAAACGCTCCTGCGGCGTCCGTTCGAGGAAGTCTGGGCGGAGACGAAGGCGTTCTTCCAGCGCCGCGACCCGACGCAGTTGCCGAAGGCGGAGGCGGACCCGAAGCACAAGATGGCGCTCGTGTTCCGCTGGTACCTCGGGCTGTCGTCGCGGTGGGCGAACGCGGGAGAAGCGGGCCGGCAGCTCGACTACCAGGTGTGGTGCGGCCCGGCGATGGGCGCGTTCAACGAGTGGGCGAAGGGGTCGTACCTGGAGGAGCCGCGGAACCGTACCGTCGCGGCGGTGGCGATGAACCTGCTCTACGGCGCGTGCGTAGTCCAACGCCGACAAGCGCTCGCGGTGCAGGGCGTGCATCTGCCGGCGGCGTGCTTCCCGACGGAGCCGCTGACGCCGGAGCAGATCGAGGCGAAGTTGCGGTGACCGGTTTTCGCCCCGAAGGGGCCGCCGGATAAAGCCTGGGGCGGAAGCCCCAGGACAACGACCCCCGCCCCGATCTTCGCCCCGGCACACGCTCGCGACCTGGGGCTTCCGCCCCAGGCTATAGCCGCGGGCCGCTCCGCGGCCGAAGGGTATTGACGATGTCGGACCGTCAGGGCGAACTGTTGAGGATGATCGAAGGGGCCTTTCAAGGCGTCGAGTTGGGTGACGGTGTGAGCCTACATGAATCGCGAGTGCTCGACGATTACGGAACTACGGAGGAACGGCAGGCGGCGAGAGTTCCGGACGAGAAGCACGATTGGCATAAGGCAATGTTAGAGCCGGACATGCCCTGGTTGTTCGGCGTCGGGTGCGGAGGACTTTCCTTCCTAGACGCCAAGGGCATGCGATTCTATCTGCCAGCTTGCCTGACACTGCTCGTCAGTGGCCACGATCACAACGTATACGGCGATATGTATGAGAGCCTGATGTTTCAATTGACGCGTCTCGGCGACTACCACCGAGAACGGTTTGACATCTTGACCGGTGTTCAACGCCAGTGCGTCTGCGATGTTTTGACGTACTTGCAAGATTCGATGGATGACGAGGACTATGAACCGCGCGTGTGGACCAACGAGATGAGTTACGCGATTGAGGAATATTGGAGTTTGCCGCACGCCTAACGGCCGGGAGTGGACACCGATTTTGACCATGAATGACACGACTCAACAACCCGCCCCGCTCGCCATCGTCGGCCTCGGCTGCCTGTTCCCGAACGCCGGCGGGCCGGGGCACTACTGGGCCAACGTCAAGCACGGCGACGACTGCATCCGCCCCGTCCCGCCGACGCACTGGAACCCGGCCGACTACTTCGACGCCGACCCGAAGGCCCCGGACATGACCTACGCCCAGCGGGGCGGGTTCCTCCCGGTCCTCGACTTCAACCCAATGGAATTCGGCCTCCCGCCGAAGGACATCGAGGCGACCGACACCACGCAACTGCTCGGCCTCGTCGCGGCCAAGCAGGCCCTGCTCGATGCGAAGCTACTCGGGGAGAACTCGAAGGTTCAGCGGTCGAAGATTTCGGTCATCCTCGGCGTCACCGGGACGCTGGAACTCGTCATCCCGCTCGGCGCTCGCCTCGGCCACCCGCACTGGCGGCGGGCGCTCAAGGACGCCGGCGTCCCGGACGACGTGGCGCAGGACGTGGTGGACCGCATCGGCGAGAGCTACGTCCCGTGGCAGGAGAACAGCTTCCCCGGCCTGCTCGGCAACGTCGTCGCCGGGCGGATCGCGAACAAGCTCGACCTGCACGGCACGAACTGCGTCGTCGATGCCGCGTGCGCCTCGTCACTCTCCGCCGTCCATCTCGCGGCGCTCGAACTGCAAACCGGCAAGGCGGACGTGGTCGTGACCGGCGGGGCGGACACGTTCAACGACATCTTCATGTTCATGTGCTTCAGCAAGACGCCGGCGCTGTCGAAGTCCGGCGACTCGAAGCCGTTCGACGCCAACGGCGACGGGACCATCCTCGGCGAGGGGCTGGGCATGGTCGTGCTGAAGCGGCTGGCCGACGCCGAGCGGGACGGGGACACGGTGTACGCCGTCCTCCGCGGCATCGGCACGAGCAGCGACGGCAAGGGGAACGCCATCTACGCGCCGTCCGCGGACGGCCAGAAGCGGTGCCTGACGGACGCCTACACCCGCGCCGGGGTGACGCCGGACACGATCGAGTTGCTGGAAGCGCACGGGACCGGCACGAAGGTCGGCGACGCGACCGAGGCGAGCGCGCTCACCGAAATCTTTGGCAAGAGCGACAAGCCGTGGTGCGCTATCGGCTCCGTGAAGTCCCAGATCGGCCACACGAAAGCCGCGGCCGGCGCGGCGAGCCTCATCAAGGCCGCGCTCGCGCTGCACTACAAGGTGCTGCCGCCGACGCTCAAGGTGTCGCGGCCGGTCGATCCGTTGAACGCGGCGGACTCGCCGTTCTACGTGAACACGCAGATGCGGCCGTGGCTGCCGAGCGCGAACCACCCGCGGCGGGCCGGGGTGAGCGCGTTCGGGTTCGGCGGGTCGAACTTCCACGCCGTCCTCGAAGAGTACGCCCCGGCGAAGGCGGCCGTGGACTGGAGCGGCCGCGTCGAGATTCTCGCCCTCGGCGGCAACACGCCGCAGGACATCGCCGTCGGGCTGGTGAAGGTCCCGCGCACCTGGGACGACTTCGCCCGCGCCGCCGAGGCGTCTAGGCATGCGTTCCTGCCGGACGCGGCGTGCCGCCTCGTCCTCGTCGCGTCGCACGCCGACGACCTGGAGAAGCTCGTCGCGACCGCGAAGGAACAGCTCGCCACGCAGCCGCACGCGACGGAGTGGCACACCGACAACGCGCACTACGGCAGCGGCCCGGCGGCGGGCAAGCTCGCCGTCCTCTTCCCCGGCCAGGGGTCGCAGGCCGTCGGCATGTTGCGGGAACTGGCGTGCCTGTTCCCGGAAATGCTCGACACGCTCGCGCAGGCCAACGAGCACGACCTCGCGGCGAAAATCTACCCGCCGACCAGCTTCGCGAAGGACGCCAAGCCGAAGCAGGACGACGCCCTCCGCGCCACGAACGTGGCCCAACCCGCCATCGGCGCGGTGAGTTTCGGAGCGTGGCGGGTCCTGTACGAGCGGTTCGGCGTGGAGGCGGACGCCTTCGCCGGGCACAGCTACGGCGAACTGCCGGCCCTCGCCGCGGCCGGGCGGTTCGACCTCGATTCGCTCTTCCGCCTGTCCCGGCTCCGCGGCGAACTCATGGCGAAGCGGGCCGCGCACGGCGACGACCCCGGCGGGATGCTCGCCGTCCTCGCGCCGCTGCCGGAGATCGAGGCCGCCATCTTCGAGTGCGGCGCGGACGTGGTCATCGCCAACAAGAACGCCCCGAAGCAGACCGTCCTGTCCGGCCCGACGGCCGAGATCGAGCGGGTCGCCGCCACCATCCAGGCGAAGCGGCTGCGGTCGGCCCGGCTGCCGGTCGCGGCCGCGTTCCACAGCCCGCTCGTGGCGGACGCGGCCGAGCCGTTCCGGGCCGCGCTCGACGACATCGACTTCCGCCCGGCGAACGTGCCGGTCTTCGCCAACACGACGGCCGCCGAGTACCCGGCCGACGCCGCCGACGCCCGCGAACTGTTGGGGAACCAACTCGCGAAGCCCGTCGCGTTCGTCGAACAGATTCGCGGCATGATCCGCGCCGGCGTGCGGACGTTCCTGGAGGTCGGCCCCGGCAACGTGCTGACGAAGCTGGTCGCGGCCGTCGTCGAGGAGCCGGCGGACGGGGTTCCGGCCGCGGCGGAAATTCTTGCCGCGGCCGTGGACGCGACCGCCGGGCGGCGGTCCGGTGTGCTAGACTTGGCGGACGTTTTGGCCAAGTTGGCGGCCCGCGGGCATTCGGTGAAGCTGGAAGCCTGGGAGGCCGAGGGCCGCTGCCGCCCCGTGCCGAAGGCCGCGAAGCCGGGGCTGACGGTCCCGCTGTCCGGCGCGAACTACGTGTCGCCGCGGCCGAAGCGGCCGGCCCGGACGCGGGAGCTGGAGACTCGTTTTCAATCGGAATCGCCTGCCATGCCCGACCCCGTGCCGCCCGCGGCCCCGCTCTCGACCGTGCAGCAAACGCTGGCCGCCCTCCAGCGGATGCAGGAGGAGACGGCCCGGCTGCACAAGCAGTTCCTCGAATCGCAGATGCAGGCCCAGCAGACCCTCGCGGCGCTCGTCGCCCAGCAGCACGCGATGGTCGGCTTTGCGCCCCTGCCCGTCGCCGCGACGCCGGTGCAACTGCCGCCCCCGCCGTTCCCGGCCCCGGTCGTCCCGCCGCCGCCACCCCCGCCCCCCGTGGCGGTGGCGGCGGTGGCGGTCCCGATCGTCCCCCCGCCCGCCCCGCCGCCGTCGCCCGAGCGCAACGGCGACCACGCCGCGATTCCGGCGGCCGTCGGGTCCACGCTGCTGGCGGTGGTGTCGGAGAAGACGGGGTACCCGGTGGAGATGCTGTCCCTCGACATGACGCTCGACGCCGACCTCGGCATCGACTCCATCAAGCGGGTCGAAATCCTGTCCGCCCTCCAGGACCAACTCCCCGGCTCGGCCGCCGTCAAGCCCGAACACCTCGGCCAACTCCACACGTTAAGGGACGTGGCGGACCTGATCGGCGGCAGCGGCGCGGCCGAGAAGCCGTCGTCCACGCCGGTGTACATCCCGCGGCCGATGTCGAACCCCGTGCCCGCGGCGGTGGCCCGCCCGACCCCGGCCCTGACGCCCCCCGAGTTCGACGTGCCGCTGGGCGTCCCGGTGGACGTGGAACCGATCGCCGGGGACGCGGTGGCCGCGACGCTGCTGGCGGTCGTCTCCGAGAAGACGGGCTACCCGGTGGAGATGCTGTCCCTCGACATGGCCCTCGACACCGACCTCGGCATCGACTCCATCAAGCGGGTCGAAATTCTCTCCGCCCTCCAGGAGAAGCTCCCCGGCTCGGCCGCCGTCAAGCCCGAGCACCTCGGCCAACTCCACACCCTCCGGGACGTGGCGGACCTGATCGGCGGCCCGGCCGTGCTGAAGCCGCAGCCGGCCCTCGCCGCCGGGCCGTCCACGCAGAAAATGGCGCTGCGGCCGGAGGACATCCTCGCGGCCGCCACCCCGCCGGCCAACGAGAAGGACGCGAACGCACTGGACCTGATCGCCGAGTCGAGCAAGTTGGCCCCGCCGCTGGCCGCCCCGACCGGCGCGTCCGAGGTCGTCGCCCCCAAGACCGAGCGGGTGAACGGCATCGTCGCCGCGGCCGTCACCGAGTCGCTGCTCGTGCCGATGGAGCAGGTCGAGCGGACGGTCCCGCTCGCCCGCCCGGCCGACGGCCCGCGGCCGAGCGGCGTGCTGTCGGAGACGGTCGAGCGGAGCATCGTGCAGGTCGTGGACCTCGACCTCGCGGCCGGCCGCGCCCCCGTCCCGCTCGCCGAGGGCGGGGAGATTTGGCTCGTCGCCGACGACGAGCCGGTCGTCCGCGAAATCTCCGCGCAACTGTCCACGCTCGGGTTCACCCCCCGCATCCTCGGCTGGTCCACCGTCGGCGCGGCCCGGCCGGGGACCACGCTCTCCGGCCTCGTGCTGATCGCGCCGCAAACGATCCCCGCGACCCTGCCGCTGAACCGGCTCGCGTTCCAGTGGGTGCAGGCGGCCGGGCCGCGGCTGCGGGCGGCCGCCCGCGGCACGCCGTCCGCCATCCTCGTCAGCGTCGCCCGGCTCGACGGGACGTTCGGCCTGACGAACATGCAGCCGGCCGCGGACCCGGTGGCCGGCGGCCTCGCCGGCATCGTCAAGACCGCCCGCTGGGAGTGGCCGGAACTCGCGTGCAAGGCCATCGACCTGCTGCCGAGCTTCGCCGCCGAGTCGCCGTCCGCCGCGGCCGCCGCCGTGGTCGAGGAACTGCTCGCGGCCGGACCGGTCGAGGTCGGGATTTCGCAGGCCCACCGGTGTACGCTGGAACTGGCCCGGACCGCCCGCCGCACCACGTCGCAGGCGGCGGCCCTCAATTCGCAGGACGTGGTGCTCGTCACCGGCGGGGCGCGGGGGGTGACGGCCGAGGTCGCCGTCGCGCTCGCGGAGGCGTTCAAGCCGACCTTGATCCTCACCGGCCGCACCCCCGCCCCGAGCGGCTCGGAACCGGCGTGGCTGGCCGGGAAGACCGACGACGTGTCCATCAAGCACGCCATCGCCGCGCAACTCGGCCCGGACGCCACGCCGAAGGTCCTCGCCGAGCAGTTCGCGAAGGTGACGGCGCAGCGCGAAATTCGCAAGACGCTCGCCCGGATCGAGGCGAAGGGGGCGCGGGCCGCGTACTTCGCCGTCAACGCGTCGAACGGCCGGGCCGTCGCCGACCTCCTTCACCAGACCAAGGTGAAGTACGGGACCGTCACCGGCCTCGTCCACGGGGCCGGCGTGCTGGCCGACCGGCGGATCGAGCAGCTCACGCCGGAGCAGTTCGACTACGTGTACGGGACGAAGGTGGACGGCGTCCGCCACCTGCTCGACCTGCTCGGCGGGGAGCCGTTGAAGGCGGTCGTGCTGTTCGGGTCGATCACCGGCCGGCTCGGGCGGGTCGGGCAGCTGGCCTACGCCGCCGCGAACGAGGTGCTGAACAAGATCGCCGAGGTCGAGGCCCGGAAGCGGCCGACGGCCCGCGTCGTGGCCATCAACTGGGGGCCGTGGGACGGCGGCATGGTGTCCCCGGCGCTCCGCAAGATGTTCGAGGCGGAGGGCGTCGGCCTGATCCCGCTCGCGGACGGCGGGGCGTTCGCCGTGCAGGAACTCGGCGCGGCCGGGCGGTCGGTCGAGGTCGTGGCGATGGGGCCGAAGCCCCACAAGTCCGGCGCGGTCGCGGCGGCCGCGTCCAGCCGCCCGGCTCAGGTCCCGGTCCCGAACACGCCGGCCCCGCTGACCGGCCCGCCCGTCCCGACGAACGAGATGGCGCTCGCGTTCGAGCGGACGGTGGACGTGGCGTCGCACCCGGTCCTGCGGTCGCACGTCCTGGACGGCCGGGCCGTGCTGCCGATGGCCGTCCACATGGAGTGGCTGGCGCACGCGGCGCTGCACGGCAACCCCGGCCTCGTGTTCCACGGGTTCAACGACCTCCGCATCACCCACGGCGTCATGGTCGAGGAGGCCGTGCCGAGTAACCTCCGGCTGATGGCCGGCCGGGCGGCGAAGGCGGACGGCACGTTCGTCGTCCCGGTCGAGCTGCGGGGCAAGCGGCGGGACGGCCGGGAGGTGATCCACTCGCGGGCGGAGGTCGTGCTGGCGAGTGCCTTGCCGAAGACGCCGGGGGTGGACCGGCCGCCGGACGTGAACCCGTACCCGCACCCGATCGAGGACGTGTACCGGTACTTCCTGTTCCACGGCCCGGACATGCACGGCATCGAGGCCGTGGACGGGCTGACGGAGACGGCGTTCATCGGGACGGCGTACCCGTCCCCGCCGCCGGGCGAGTGGTTCAAGAACCCGCTCCGCAGTGCGTGGGTGGCCGACCCGCTGGTGCTCGACACGAGCTTCCAGATGATGATCCTGTGGAGCTTCGCGCAGCACGGGGCCGGGTCGCTGCCGTGCTTCCTGGGCCGCTACCGGCAGTACCGTCGCGCGTTCCCGGCCGGGCCGACGAAGGTGGTGATCCGCGTGACCCGCGACAACGGCTCGTTCGCGCGGGCGGACATCGACTTCCTGGACCCGGAGGGGTTGGTGGTGGCGCAGGTGCAGGACTACGAGTGCGTCATCGACCCCGGCCTGAACCAGGCGTTCCGGCGGAACCAGCTGGGGCCGCTGGTCCGGCAGTGACCGCCACCTGACTTCCGAAGTCCGGCTTCGACTTCGGAAGTCGAAGCCGGCAATGACGGCCCCCCCGAACAAGAACCCGTGGAACCCTGAGCGGAAGCGACGGGGTGAAGGCGCTACACCCCGTCGCTTCCGCTCAGGGTTCCACCAGAAATGACATCCGGCCGCCGCGTGAGATCGGGCACGCCGCGCTCACGCCGCGACGCTCGCCGTCGCGACGGCATCCGCCCCCCGCGCGGGATCGACTTCCGAAGTCGAAACCGGACTTCGGAAGTCGGGCCGAACCGGCCCTCCTCGATATAGGATGTTGGTTGAATGCCTGCCGATCGCGTCGCAATCGTCGGACTGGCCGGCCGGTTCCCCGGCAGCGGGGCGGACCTGGACCAGTTCTGGCAGAACGTCGTCACCGCCCGCGACTGCTCCCGCGAGGTTCCCCCCGGCCGGTGGTTCGTCCCGCCGGACGCCTGCCTCGACGCCCGCGTCCCGCACCCGGATTCCGTCTACTCCGCCCGCGGCTACTTCCTCGACCCGTTCGAGGCTGACACGTCCGGCCTCGCCGTGCCGGCCGACCTGCTGCGGGACCTCGACCCGCTGTTCCACCTCGTCCTCGACGTGGGCAACCGCGCCTGGCGGACGGCCAAGACCGACGGCGTGAACCGCCGCAAGGCCGGCGTCGTGTTGGGCAACATCTGCCTGCCGACCGAGAAGGCCAACGACCTCGCCCGCGAGTACCTCGGCGGGCCGTTCGGCCTCGCCCCGCAGACGCCGACGCACGCGTGGAACCGGTTCCCGGCCGGGCTGCCGGCCGGCGTGCTGGCGAAGGCCCTCGGCCTCGGCGGCGGCACGTTCACCCTCGACGCCGCGTGCGCGTCGTCCCTGTACGCGCTCAAGCTCGCCGCGGACGAACTGCTCGCCGGCCGGGCGGACGTGATGCTCGCCGGCGGCTGCTCGCGGCCGGACTGCCAGTACACGCAGATGGGGTTCGCGCAGCTCCGGGCGCTCTCGCCGACCGGCCGGTGCTCGCCGTTCGACCGCACGGCCGACGGCCTCGTCGTCGGCGAGGGGGCGGGCGTCTTCGTCCTGAAGCGGCTGTCGGACGCGCTCGCCGTCGGCGACACGGTCCACGCCGTCCTCACCGGGTTCGGGCTGTCGAACGACATGGTCGGCAACCTGCTCGCCCCGGCCGTCGAGGGGCAGCTGCGGGCGATGCGGACCGCGTACCGGCAGGCCGGGTGGTCGCCGAACGAAGTCGATCTCATCGAGTGCCACGCGACCGGCACGCCGGTCGGCGACGCGGTCGAGTTCGAGAGCCTCCGCACCCTCTGGGGCGATTCCGAGTGGAAGCCGGGGCAGTGCGTCATCGGCTCGGTGAAGTCCACCGTCGGCCACCTGCTGACCGGGGCCGGGGCCGCGGCCGCGATGAAGGTCGTGCGGGCGATGAAGGCCGGGATGCTGCCGCCGCAGGCGAACTTCGAGCGGCCGCCGAAGGCGCTGGCGTTCGACGACGCCCCGTTCCGTGTGCTGGCCGCGGCCGAGGAGTGGCGGCCGCGGGGCAAGACCCGCAAGGCGGCGCTCAGCGGGTTCGGGTTCGGCGGGGTGAACGCGCACGTCCTGGTCGAGGAGTGGAAGGGGCAGACGTACCTCTCTCGCGGGGAGAAGCCGGCCGAGTCAGAGGACGGGTCGAAGAGCGTCTTCCTGTCGAAACTCAAGTCGATGCAGGCCCGCGTGGACGAGCTGACGGACTCGAAAAGGGCGAAGGCCGCGGAGCCGGTCGATTCCGCGATCGCGGTCGTCGGCATGGCGGCCCACTGCGGGCCGTGGCAGACGCTCCGCGCGTTCCAGGAGTACGTGCTCGGCGGCAAGCCGGGGCAGCTCGACTTCGCCATCCCGGAGGTGTCGATCCCGCTCGACCGGTTCCGCATCCCGCCGAAGGAACTGGAAGAACTGCTGCCGCAGCAACTCCTCGCGCTCCAGACGGCCGCGGCGGCGCTCGACGACTGCGTCGGCACGCAACCCGCGGCCGAGGACGGCGACCCGCGGACCGGCGTGTTCGTCGGGCTGGGGCTGGACCTGAACACGACGAACTTCCACCTCCGGTGGGCGGCGAAGCGGAAGGACGAATCCCTCGCGGACCTGGCCGGCCCGCCGCTGACGGCGAACCGCGTCATGGGGGCGCTCGGCAGCATCGCGGCCAGCCGGATCGCGCGGGCGTTCCGGTTCGGTGGCCCGAGCTTCACCGTGTGCAGCGAGGAAACGTCGTCCGGTCGCGCCCTCGAACTCGCGGTCCGGGCGCTGCGGGCGAACGAGTTGGACCGCGCCGTCGTCGGCGGGGTGGAACTGACGAGCGACCCGCGGGCGCTGGTCACGCACGCGCTGCCGCCGGGCGACGGGGCGGCGGCCGTCGTGCTGAAGCGGCTGTCCGCCGCGGAGAAGGACGGCGACCGGGTGTACGCCGTCATCCGCGGCGTCGGGTCGGCGAGCGGCGGGGCCGTCGGCGGCGTGTCGCCGGACGCGGCCACTTACGCCTCCTCGCTCATGCGGGCCTGCCTGGACGCGAACACCGACCCGTCGCAGCTCGGCTACCTCGAAGCCGCCGACGACGCGGAGGAAACCCGCGCCCTGACGGCGCTGTTGAGCGAGACGAAGCGGGACTTCCCGCTGGCGCTCGGCGGGGCGAAGCGGCAGGTCGGGCACACCGGGTTCGCGTCCACCCTCGTCGGCGTCGTGAAGGCGGCGCTGGCCGTGTATCAGAACGTCCTGCCGCCGAGCGGCCGCACGGACGCCGTGCCGAACGCGGACCACCCGCCGACGCCGCGGGTGTGGCTGCACAACCGCGCCGCCGGCCCCCGCCGGGCGGCCGTCGGCGGCGTCGGCGTGGACGGGTCGAGTTCGCACGTCGTCCTGGAAGAGTACGCCCAGCCGCCCGCGGCCCCGCGGGTGGACGCGGAAACGCGGCAGCCGCTCGGCGCGCGGCCCGAAGGGTTGTTCGTCGTGGACGGCGACACCCGCGCGGCCGTGGCCGACGGCCTCACCCGGCTGCTCGCGTGGCTGCCGCCGACGCCGCGGACGATCGAGGCCCTGGCCCGCGACTGGTTCCGCCGCGTCGCCCCGGACCCCCGCCGCAAGCTCGCCGTCGCGGTCGTCGCGCGGAACCTGCAAGAGCTGAAGGAGCAAATCGAGCACGTCCGGCGGCACGTCGCGGCGGCCGGCGAGAAACCGCTGCCGGACCCGCGGTCGCCGGACCCGCGGCCGGCGGTCCGGGACCGCGTGTTCTTCAACCCGTACCCGTTCGGCCGCGGGGCGAAGGTGGCGGCCGTCTTCCCCGGCTCCGGGAACCAGTTCGCCGGCATGGGCCGCGACCTCGCACTGAGTTGGCCGGACGTGCTCCGGCGGCAGCACCGCGAGAACAAGCAGCTGCGGTCGCAGTACGCCCCGCACCTGTTCTGGGGAACCGACCTGCCGCCGGCCGCGACGCCCCGCGACTTCCTGTTCGGCCAGGTGACGCTCGGCACGCTGACCAGCGACCTCGTGTTCGCGTTCGGCCTCTACCCGGACGCGATGATCGGCCAGAGCCTCGGCGAGTCGGCCGGGCTGTTCGGCCTCCGCGTGTGGACCGCCCGCGACGAGATGTACCGGCGGATTCAAACGTCCACGCTGTTCACGAGCGACCTCGGCCCGCCGTACAACGCGGCGAAGGCGCAGTACGGGGAGAAGCGGGACATCGACTGGGTGATCGGCCTGACGCCGGCCGCCCCGGACGACGTGCGGCCGCACCTGCGGCCGAACCTGCGGGCGTACCTGTTGATCGTGAACACGCCGACGGAGTGCGTCATCGGCGGCGTGCGGGCGGACGTGGAGAAGCTGGCCGCGGCCGTGGGCCGGCCGTTCCTTCCGATCGAGGGCGTGACGCTGGCGCACTGCGAGGCCGGGAAGCCGGTGGAGCGGCCGTACCGGGAGCTGCACACGCTGCCGGTGAGCGTGCCGGGCGGCGTGCGGTTCTACAGCGGGGCGTGGGGCCGCGAGTACCGGATGACGGAGGCGAACGCGGCCGACTCGATCACGGCCGGGCTGCTCGGCGTCATCGACTTCCCGAACGTGGTCGAGGCGGCGTACCGGGACGGGGTGCGGACGTTCCTGGAGATGGGGCCGGGGGCGTCGGCGTCGCGGGCCGTCGCCGCGATCCTCGGCGACCGGCCGCACCTGGCGCGGTCGGTGTGCGTGCCGCGGCAGGATTCCGTGTCGCTCGTGCTGCGGACGATGGCGAACCTGATCGCCGAGCGGGTTCCGGTGTCGCTCGACGCGCTGTACGCCGGGGACTCGGCCTGCGTCGATCATCAGCCGGCGGACGCGACGCCGAAGCGGACGCTGACCGTCTCGACCGCGCCGCCGGTGCGACCGCCGGACGAGCCGGAGCCGGTCGTCGTTTCGACGCCGCTGCCGCCGGAGCCGACGCCGCTGCCGGCGAAGGTGGTGGCGACCGACGTGCCGGTGGAGGAGGAACTGTTGCCGTGGGAGCCGCCGGCGGAGCCGGTGATCGTGCCGGAGGTCGTCGCGCCGCTGACGCAGACGCCGCCGCCGTCCCCGCGGCCGGTCGAGCCGCCGCGCCCGGTTGTGGCGGCCGACCTGTCGCCGTTCGTCCACGCGGCGATGGCGAGTACGCAAGCAACGGCCGACGCGCACGCGATGTTCCTGCAACTGCAAGACGCGCTGGTGCGGACGAGTACGGCGGCGCTGATGGTGCAGACGCAGCTGCTCGGCGCGGCCGGCGGGAGCGAAGCGACCGCTCTTTCTCCCTCCCCCCTTGGGGGGGAGGGC
>NZ_JCABYM010000041.1:18518-93662 GCF_059499385.1 Limnoglobus sp.
TCGCTGGGGTTGGGGGGGGGGGGGCCCGCGGCCCCCCGCCCCCCCCCCCCCCACCCCCCCCCCCCGCCGCCCCCCCGCGCCCCCCCCCCCCCCCCCCCCCCCCCCCCCCCCCCACGAGCTTGCCCCGGCGGGCGACCGTCACCCGCCCTCGGCCCGGCGTACCCCCCTCCCTAACCCTCCCCCCCAAGGGGGGAGGGAACAAGAAGGTCGCCGCGGGGCCGTGACGCCCGTTCTCGACTCACCGCCCGCGCTCACGTTCGAGCAATGCACGCAGTTCGCCGTCGGCAAGATCGGCGACGTGCTCGGCCCGCTGTTCGCCGCCGTCGATGCCCACCCCACCCGCGTGCGGCTGCCGGAAGGCCCGCTCATGCTCGTGGACCGCGTCCTCAAGATCGAGGGCGAGCCGCGGTCCCTGAAATCCGGCCGCGTCGTCACGGACCACACCGTTGACGCGAACCGCTGGTATCTCGATTCCGGCCGCTGCCCGACGAGCATCACGGTCGAAGCGGGGCAGGCCGACCTGTTCCTCTCCGGCTACCTCGGCATCGACTTCGTCACGAAGGGGCTGGCCGTCTACCGGCTGCTCGACGCCGTCGTGCAGTTCCACCGCGGGCTGCCGGCGGTCGGCGAGCGGATCGAGTACGACATCCACATCGACGAGTTCTTCAACCAGGCCGACGCCTGGCTGTTCCGCTTCCGATTCGAGGGCACGGTCAACGGCGAGCCGCTCCTCAGCATGAAGAACGGCGTCGCCGGCTTCTTCACGCAGGCCGCGCTCGAAGCCGGGCAGGGGATCGTTCACACGAAGCTCGACAAGCAGCCGGTCCCCGGCAAAAAGCCGGCCGACTGGAAGGACCTCGTGCGGCTCGAACGCACGACGGTGGACGCCGCCGGCGTCGAGGCGCTGCGCCGCGGCGACCTCGCGGCCGCGTTCGGCACGGCGTTCGCGAACCTGCCGTTGAAGTCGCCGGTGAAGCTGCCCGGCGGGATGCTGCGGCTGGTGGACCGCGTGACCGACCTCGACCCGGCCGGCGGGCGGTTCGGTCTCGGGTTCGTCCGGGCCGAGTACGACCTGCGGCCGAGGGAGTGGTTCATCGAGTGCCACTTCGTGGACGACAAGGTGATGCCCGGCACGCTCATGTACGAGTGCTGCCTGCACACGCTCCGCGTCCTGCTGATGCGGATGGGCTGGGTCGGCGAGGCCGGGGCGGTCGTGTGCGAGCCGGTCCCCGGCGTGGACAGCCGCCTCAAGTGCCGCGGCCAGGTGCTGGAGACGACGGCGCGGGTGACGTATGAGATCAGCGTGAAGGAACTCGGTTACGGCCCCGCGCCGTACTGCGTCGCCGACGCACTGATGTACGCGGACGGGAAGCCGATCGTCGAAATCACGAACCTGTCACTGCGGATGACGGGGCTGACGCGCGACGGGCTGACGAGTCTTTGGAACCCTGAGCGGAAGCGACGGGGTGGAGAGACAGTCCAACACCCCGTCGCTTCCGCTCAGGGTTCTACGAAGGCGGCCCTCTACGACTCCGCGTCGATCCTCGCGTTCTCCAACGGCCACCCGTCGGAGGCGTTCGGCGAGCCGTACCGCGTCTTCGACTCCGACCGCGTCATCGCCCGGCTGCCGGGGCCGCCGTACCAGTTCCTCGATTGCATCACCGCCGTCACCGGCGAGCCGTTCGTCCTGAAGGCCGGGGCCAGCTGCGTCGCCGAGTACGCCGTGCCGCCGGACGCCTGGTACTTCGGAGCCAACCGCGGCGACACCATGCCGTTCAGCGTGCTCCTCGAAGTCGCGCTCCAGCCGTGCGGGTGGCTGGCGGCGTACTGCGGGTCGGCGCTCACGAGTCCGTCCGACCTGTCGTTCCGCAACCTCGGCGGCAAGGCGACGCAGTTCCGCCCCGTCACGCCGGCCACCGGCACGCTCACCACCGCCGTGACGATGACGCAGGTGTCGTCCTCCGGCGGGATGATCATCCAGCACTACGACATGCTCGTCACGGACAAAGTTGGGAAGGTGTACCAGGGGACGACGTACTTCGGCTTCTTCTCGAAGGAGTCGCTGACGAACCAGGTCGGGATGCCGACGGCGAAAGTCCCGTTCCTCGCCGACGGACAGAAGCTGAACGCCGGGCAGCTGCCGCACGACCCGCCGTTCCCCGCGCCGCAGATGCGGATGGTGGACGAGATCGAGGGCTACCTCCCGGCCGGCGGCAAGCGCGGCCTCGGCCTCATCCAGGGCCGCATCGCCGTGGACCCGTCGTTCTGGTTCTTCCAGGCCCACTTCTACCAGGACCCGGTCTG
Organism: Limnoglobus sp.; assembly: GCF_059499385.1. Classification (NCBI taxonomy): domain Bacteria; kingdom Pseudomonadati; phylum Planctomycetota; class Planctomycetia; order Gemmatales; family Gemmataceae; genus Limnoglobus; species Limnoglobus sp. The sequence goes on from NZ_JCABYM010000041.1 coordinate 20,823, forward strand.
GCCCGGCTCTCTCGGCCTCGAATCGTTCCTGCAACTGTTGAAGTACGTTGCGTTCCAGAAGTTCGGCCCGCCGCCGGGCGGCGGGTGGCAGACGGTGGCCTTGAACCGCGAGCACGTTTGGACGTACCGTGGCCAGGTCGTGCCGTCGGATCACGTCGTCACGGTAGTTTTGGAAGTGACGGCCGAAGACCGGGACGCCCGCCGGCTGACGGCCGACGGATTCCTGACCGTGGACGGCCGAATCATCTACCAGATGACGGGATTCACACTAGAGTGACAGGACTCGCCCGGCCGCGGTAGGGATACAATGGCCGGAATCCCCAGACCCGCCTGCAACCTTCACGGATCGAACCCCCCGCAATGCGATACTCCCGCGTCCACATCGAAGCGCTCGGGTACGAGTTGCCGCCGGTCGTCGTCTCGACGGCCGAGCTGGAGGCGCGGCTCAAGCCGTTCTACCAGGAACACAAGCTCTCCTCCGGCCAGCTCGAGCTGCTCACCGGCATCAGCGAGCGGCGGTGGTGGGACAAGAACTACGCCGTCTCCGACGGCGCGACGGCGGCCGCGTTCAAGGCCCTCTCGCGGGCGAACTTCTCGCCGAAGGACCTGGACGTGCTGATCTACGCCGGCGTCTGCCGCGAGGGGTTCGAGCCGGCGACCGCGTGCGCCGTCGCGTCCAACATCGGGCTGAACAACGACGCCGCCATTTTCGACGTGAGTAACGCCTGCCTCGGCGTCCTGAACGGCGTCGTCGAGGTCGCGAACCGGATCGAACTCGGCCAGGCGGAAGCCGGCCTCGTCGTGTCGTGCGAAACGGCCCGCGAGATCAACGAGAACGTCATCGACCGGCTCGTCGATACGAAGTCGATGGACTTGTACCGCAGCTCCGTGGCCACGCTCACCGGCGGGTCCGGGGCCGTCGCCGTCCTCGTCACGTCCAAGGAATCCTCCTCCGAGAAGCGGCGGCAGATCGTCGGCGGGCTGACGAAGAACGCCCCGCAGCACCACAACCTGTGCCGGTGGGGGTTGCAGTCGGCGTTCCCGCCGCCGGTCGAGCGGCTGCTCGGCGGCGACCTGTCGCAGGCCGTGCAACGCTACCTGGGGTCGAACGCCGGGGCGATCGTGCAGAAGAGCATCGACCTGGGCATGAAGCACGTGATGATGCCGTTCATGGAGACGCACGCCGGGGAGGTGCTGAAGTACGGCATCGACCTCGGCTACCGCACCTGGAGTTCGTTCCTGACGAAGTTCGGGTGGACGACCGGCGAGATGGACAAGGTGATCTGCCACCAGGTCGGGGCCGGCCACCGGGACGCGATGCTGAAGGCGTTCGGCATCCCGGTCGAGAAGGACTTCAGCACGTTCCCGTACCTGGGGAACATCGGCACGGTGTCGCTGCCGCTGACGGCGGCGCTGGCCGAGGAGCGGGAGTTCCTCCGCCCCGGCGACCGCGTCGGCTGGCTCGGCATCGGCAGCGGCCTCAACTGCATGATGCTGGGGATCGAGTGGTAGAAGATGAACGGGTGAATCGGATGGTCGCCGAGACACCCCAAATGTTTCTGTACCACCTTGAACGGGCACCCGAAGCCCCGCGAGAAGCAACGCTCCTCCGCGAATTCCAAGAGGCTTGTTGCGAACAAATCCGTGGCGTACTCCCGGAAGAAGCCGATGATTGGTTGAGAACCGCATGTGCCTATCGTCTGAGGGAAGTGACCCCGGCCGAACTCGAAACCGTCCGCGTGGCCGCTTGGAAGTATCTCGGCCCTAGATCGCTTGAAGTAACCATTCCAGAGGTTTGTGCAGTTCGCGCGGTTATCTGTTTGCTCTTCCCCGACGACTACTCCGCTTATGACGATGAGACGCCGGTGCGAATCACTCGGTTTGAATCGCTGGACTGGTTTCTAAGATACGCCAACTGCGTGTCGGACGGCCGCGTGAAGCAGTTGGAACTGCTACGAACGCTTTTCCCGAACGTGGAAGCCTCCCAAAACACATGAAATCTGACTCACTCCTTCACCCCTTCACCCCTTCACCCCTTCACTTCAACCGCAACGGCCTCAAGCTCCACTATGTCGATCAGGGCGAAGGCCCGCCGGTCGTCATGCTACACGGCAACCCGACGTGGAGCTTCTACTGGCGGAACCTCGTTCTCGCCCTCCGCGACTCGCACCGCTGCATCGTGCCGGATCACATCGGCTGCGGCCTCTCCGACAAGCCGCCGGCGAGCGTCTACGACTACTCGCTCAAGGCCCGCATCGACGACGTGGAGGCGCTGCTCGATCACCTCAACGTCAAGGAAAAGGTCACGCTCGTCGTGCAGGACTGGGGCGGCATGATCGGGCTGGGCTACGCCGCCCGCCACCCGGACCGGATCGCCCGCATCGTCGCCACGAACACCGGCTGCTCGCGGCTGCCGACGGCGAAGGGCTTCCCGTGGTCGCTGTGGCTCGGCCGCAACACGCGGCTCGGCGAGTGGCTCATCCTGAAGCGGAACGCCTTCTGCAAGCTCGCCGCGAAGTGGTGCGTGACGCGGAAGCCGCTGCCGCCGGACGTTCGCGAGATGTACCTGAAGCCCTACGACTCGCCGGAGCACCGCGTCGCCGTGCTGAAGTTCGTGCAGACGATCCCGCTCGCGCCGTCCGATCCTGGCTACGACATCGTGGTCGGCGTGGAGGAAGCCGCGGCGAAGCTGCGTGACGTGCCGGTGCTGCTGTTGTGGGGGATGAAGGACTTCGTGTTCGACCGGCACTTCCTGGCCGAGTGGCAGCGGCTCTACCCGCACGCCGAGACGCACACGTGGCCGGACTGCGGCCACTACCTGCTCGAAGACGCGCCGGACGAGGCGATCGCGAAGGTCAAGGCGTTCCTGGCGAAGCATCCGGTGTAGTCCTCGGTTTTCACCCCGAAGGGGTAGGAGAACATAGCCCAGGGCAACGCCCTGGGTGCGGGAGGTTGCCGCGGCGTGGGACGTTGCCGCTCGCAGGCTTTCAGCCTGCCCTCGGTGGCGCGTCCCACCCAGGGCGTTGCCCTGGGCTGAGCGCTCCCAGGCCGTTGGCCTGAAAACCGCCGCAGACATCCACGGCCTCTTGGTGGGTGGATCACGTCTCGCCCGTTCATCACATCGCGGGCACGCGGTACATCGCCAGCGCCGCCGTCACCTGCTCCGGCACGCGGTACTGGCTCACGTAGGTCGCGTAGCTCGTCTCGACGCCGCTCTCGTTCCGCGACACCAGGTTCAAATGCCCGAGCGTCGCGTTCGTCTTCGCCTGCCGGTACCAGTGGCCGATCAGGTCCGCGTAGGCCCGGCCCACCGCCGCCGGGACCGCGCCGGTCGCCGTCGCGTAGACCACCTGCACCGCGTTCGGCACGCTCCCGCCGCCGAACGCCCCGCCCCGCGACACGATCACCCCGCGGTCCGACAGCACCGCGTACGCGCTCGCCGCCAGCTGCGTCTCGGCCCCGAACGCGCCGTTCGGGTCCACCTTCACGGACGTGACGCCCGCCACCGGGAAGTTCGCGAGGAACAACAGGCGCTGCCCGCTCGCGTGGTACTCCGTGAACGTCCCGCCGGCGAACGCCCGGCCGCAGTGCTGCTCGATGAACGCGTCCGCCGCCGCCTGCAGCTGCCCCAGCAGCGTGTCGTCGCCCGTCCCGCTGACGCCGAGGTTCACCTTGACGCTACTCAACGTGTCGATGGCCATGACAAGTCTCCAGAAAAAATGGCCACAGATGAACACAGAGAACACAGATAAAAACCAAGATTCATTTCAAAGACCTGAGCTGATCGAGCCGTCCGGAAAACGATCTCGTTTTATCCGTGTTCATCTGTGTTCATCTGTGGCTAATTCATCACGCGACCAGCAACTGGTCGCACAACACGAAGCTCGCCTGGTTCCGCGGGCCGGCGTCGATGTGCTGGATGCCGCGGAGGTACGTCTGGTCGTTTTGAAGCGCCGTGTCGCCGTGGCCGGACGCGAGGAACTCCATCACGCCGAGCCGCGCGACGATCCAGTCCGGGAAGTAGAATGACCCAATCCGGGTAGTTGATTTCCCTAGATTTCCGCTAGTTTTCTGAGCCATGATTTTTTGTGCACGGAATTCGTGCATAGAATTCTGATGGACCCCACTCCCCCGCTCACCGAGCCTCCGCAATGGCCCGCAAGTCCTCGATCTGGTTCCGCGAGCAGACCGGCTGGTACATGACCACCCACCGCGGCAAGCAGGTGAAACTCTCGCAGGACCCGAAGGAGGCGGAGCGGGCGTTCCACGCCCTGCTCGCCCACGAGGAGCCGCCCGAGGAGACGGGCGGGCTGCGGCCCACGTTTCGTAAGCTGGCCGACCTGTTCCTCACCGAGGCCGAGCGGACCGTCTCGGCCGAGCGCGTGAAGGTGCAGAAGGTCTACCTGCAGAGCTTCTGCGACCACGTGGGCCGGAAGCGGGCGGCCGAACTGAAGGTGCACCACGTCACCGAGTGGATCCACCGGCACGCGGCCGCCGGCCACGCCCAGAAGCGAGGCCGGGCGGGCGTGAAAAAGTACCCGGCGTGGGGCCCGTCCACCTGCACCACCGCCCGCAGCGTGATCACCGCGTGTCTGAACTGGGCGGTCGGGCAGGGGTACATCACGGTCAACCCGCTCGCCCGGCTGAAGCGCGGCAGCTACGCGCGGCGGGAACGCATCCTGACGGCCGACGAGAAGCGGCGGATCCGCGGCTGGTTGCCGGCGGGCGTCCGCGAGTTCGTGTACGCCCTGGAGCAGACCGGCGCGAGGCCGTTTTCCGAGCTGGCCCGGGTGACGGCGGGCATGGTCGACTGGCAGGCCGCGAGCGTGACACTGAAGGAGCACAAGAACGCGAAGCGGGGCAAGAAGCGCGTCATCTACCTGACGGACGGGATGAAGGAGTTGTTGCGGGGGCTGTCCGCCGAGTACCCGGACGGCCCGCTGTTCCGCACCCGGACGGGCAACGCGTGGAACAAGGGGGCCGTGCTGAAGTGGGTGCGGCGGGCGGAGCGGGCCCTCGGCATCCCGCGGCTGTCGCCCTACGCGTGGCGGCACACCTACATCACCGAGTGCCTGGCGAAGGGAATGAGCGCGGACATCGTGGCCGAGCTGGTCGGGAACTCGCCGGCGACCATCCACCGCTACTACTCCCACCTGGACCAGAAGTCCGACGCCCTGCACGCCGCGGCGCGCAGGGCCGTCGGGTGATCAGCGGATGTGCTTGAGCGGTTCGGACTCGTCCAGCCCGTCGGCATCGACCCGACAGGCGGACAGGAACGCGTCGAGGTCGGCCTCGTCGATCAGTAGTTTCCCGCGGCGGCCGTCGCCGCCGATCCGGAAGTGGGGCAGCCGCCGCTCGGCACACAACTGGTAGATGAGGCTGACGCTGATCCCGACGCGCTCGGCGGCCTGGGCCGGGGTCAACATCAGCAGCGCTTCGACCCACAGCAGCCAGGCGGCGAGCGGTGTGGCCGGGGTCGACGCGGGCGTGGCACCGAGCCGGGAGCGAATCGTCTGAAGCAGACGGGGTAACGCAGGTCGTAACAGGGCCCACGGCCCCGCCCCGGGTGTCGCCTGGCCGTCGCGCGGACACGCCGGTGCCTCGCCGGCCGTCACCGGGCAGTCGGCCAACAGTCTTTCCTCGTGCTGCATCGTCGGTACCATCGGTCGATCTCCTCGGTTCAGACGGACAGGTCGAACCTCTAACGTGTCAGGGAAAACCTTGGGAGGGCGGCCCGACCGCGAGGGCCGGGGCCGCCTCCGCGTTGCTGCCCCGGCCCTCGCAAAACGATTCCCGTCGCCCCCGACCCGCCGGCGGGGTGACCGCCCTGGCCGTGCTGCCGCAGTCGATCCTTCGCACCTCCGACACGGTGCCGTGGGCCCCTGCCGCGCTCGCCGTCTCGCTCGCCAACCGCCTCCCGCGTGACTCCCGTCTCGTCGCTCAGAACGGGAGATCGTCGGCGAACCCCGCGTGCGGCTCGTCCGGGTCGGGTGTCGGGTCGAACCGCGGCCGCTCCGGCGTGGCGTTCGCTAACAGCCACGCCTGGCGGTCGAGGTGCATGCGGACTTCCAGGCCGATCCGGCGGCAGAGCCGGTCGGTCAATTCGTCCTCGTCGAGAGCGGAAACGGGTAGCCCGCCCCGGTCCCGGATGAACCCACGAATCACTTCCAGCACGTCGCGGCGGCACCAGGTGGTGACGTCAGTTCGATCAGTCATGACAGCTCCTTGACACAAAGAAACCTTCCCCCACCTCCGCCCGCCCGTGGGCCCCGTTCTCCACCACCCGGAGCCACCTCGAACCGGTTGCCGTCATCATCGCCGCTTCCCCCGCGGCGGGGTGCGCCGTGGCCCGGCCGCGGGCGTTACGCCGTCGGGTCGGGCCTCGGCACCTTTCCGATCTCCTGGAGCTTCGGCTTCGGGTTCGCTTGCGGCGTGGGAGTCGGCGGGGTTGGCGGGGTCGCGGGCGGGGCGGCCAGACCGAGCCGGGTCCGGTCGTCCGCGTCCCACGGGCGGAGGTACTGGTGCCCGTCCGGACGGGGCTGGTAGTCGGGGACCGAGCGGTCGGGCGGGACCAGCCGCGCCGCCAGTTCGCTCCCAGGGATCGTGTGCTTGTACGCCCCCGTGACCGGGCCGACGAAGACGCCGGTCAGCCCGTTGGCGGGGTTAGTCACCGGCAGGTCGGTGAACTCGGATGGCAGCACCGACGGCCGCCGGGTGATGTCCTCGGTCAGGGACGGCGGGCCGCCCCCGGGCGGCTGGTTCTTCTTCACCTCCAGCTGCTCGTACTCGCCGACCACCTTCGACGCCCACGCGGCGGTCTCCGGGCTCTCCACCCGCAGGAGCGCCTTGTGGTTGCACTCCCCGGCGATCTCCTCGGCGGCGTCCCGGCCGTAGGCGTCCCACAGGCCCTCGATCGCCTGGAAGCCGAGGACGACGCACGCCCCCTTCGACCGGCCCTTGTTCAACAGGCTCCGGAGGCCGGTCAGCGGGCCGGCCTCGCGCACCTCGTCCAGGAATACCCACGTCCGCCGCACAGGGCTGTCGGGCCGGGCGAGGATCAACTCCACCGCCCGCTGGAAGATCGCCCGGTTGATGGCGTCGAGCGGTGCCCGCAGCGCCTCCTCGCACCCGAGGACGAGGACGGACTCGCCCCGCACCCAGTCCTCCAGGCTGACCCTGTTCGGGGCGTGATCCCAGGCGGCCGCGATGGGCATGAACGGGGCCAGCTCCGCCGCCAGCGTGCTCAGGAGGTTGGCGAGGGTCCGGGGGTCCTCGAAGTACTTCAGCCGGTCCGCGGTGTACGGGGACCGGCCGAGTAGGTCGCGCAGCGTGCCGGTGTCGGCGAACGCCAGGAGTACGTCCCGTAGCGACCACCGGCCGGGGGCTTTGACGATGAATGACAGGATCACGCCTGCAAGCAAGTCGCGTCCGCCCTTGACGAAGAACGCGTTCGGCCCGGCGTCGTGGTCGGCGATCAGGACGTGCGCGAGCTGGACGGCGGCGGCCGGCGTGTTGCAGTCGCGGGCCACGTCCCACCCGACCGACCGAGCGTCCATCGGGTTCAGGATCTTCACCGGGCACGGCAGCCGCATCCCCGCGAGGACCGAAATCAGGTCGTTCTTGGCGTCGTAGATGAGTGCCCGTGCGTCCGAGCCGGGTCGGATCCGCGGGAGCGCGTCCTGCATCAGCAGCCGCTGGAGCATCGTCTTGCCCGAGCCGGTCGTGCCGCACACCAGCCAGTGCAGCGTCCCCACGAACGACAGGAGCCGGCACCCGCCCCACCAGAGACCGTCGTCGTCTTCGGGGCGAGCCGCATCGGCGGCGCGTTCGGCGTCCGAGAACCGCTTCAGCCGCCGGCCCCGGGCGAACGGCTGGAACGGGTGGTCGGGGAACAGCAGGCCGCCGAGGACGTGCGCGACCGCCGTCAGGACCAGCAACCCGCAGAACCAGCGCGGCAGTTCGGTCTCCACCCACCCCGCCATGGGCGGGGCGGCCTCGGTGCGTGGAAACAGACCGATCGAGGCGAGCGGGTGGGCGGGCAGCATCCATTCCGCGAGCCGGTAGCCGACGAGGGCGGCGAGGAGTTCGGCCGCCAGGAGGAGTTCCTGCTTGACGAGCAGCCGCCCGAGGTCGGCGAGCGGAGGCGGCCCGCCCGTCCGCTGGCGCGACGTCAGGTGCGAGTACCGCCCGTGGCAGGAGGCCCACGCGGAGATGCCGGCGATCAGCCCGGCGACGGCGTTGACCCACAGCGGGTAGCCCGAGCGTGCGCCTACCTGGTACACCGCCCACGCGAAGGCCGCGGAGGCGACGAACGTCAGGGGGCCGACCAGGATCGGGGTCCAGTTGCTCATCGCACCACCTCCGGGGCCATCGGCTCCGTGCGCGCCGTCGGGTCGTCGGTGGCGGTCCGGCCCTCGGGGCCGGCCGCCACGTCGTGGGCCAGTTCCTGCGGGCGCGACTTCGCCATCGCCCGCGCCAGGTCGCCGAGCTGCTCCCCGGCCTCGGTCCTGTCCACGAACACGCGGGTCGTCGCGCGGGCGCGGGAGAGTTGCACGTAGGCGAGTTCGCGGTCGGTCATCGGGCCGCCGGCCAGGACGTAGGCGTGGTCGACGGTGACCCCCTGCCCCTTGTGCGTCGTCACCGCGTAGCCGAGCCGGACGTCGTCGTAGGTTTCGAGCGGGACGACGACCTCGCGGCCCCCGTCGAGTCGGACGCGCAGCGTCTGCAGGGCCGGGTCGGCGGCCGTGACCGTCCCGAGGGAGCCGTTCTTGACGCCGACCGACCGGTCGTTGCGGGTGAACAGCACCCGGTCGCCGGGCTGGGCCAGGTCGGTCCCGACCGCGAGGCCGACGCCGGAGACGTGGCCCGCTGCCCGGCGCTCGCCCTGGCAGAGCCGGTTCAGCCGGGCCGCCTCCTCGTTGGTGCCGGCGAAGATCAGGTGCCGCTCCGGGTCGGCGGCACCGCCCGCCCGCCAGGCGGCGACGAGTTCCCGCATCGCGGCCGCCCGGTCGTCGGCCACGGCCAGGAGGCCGCGGTCGGCGAAGGCCGCCAGGGCCGACGCGGCGTCCCCGCCCACCACCCTCCGGACGGCCTCCCGCGCCCACTCCTCCGACTGCCGCGTGATCTGCGTCAACTCCGCCCGGCCGATCCGGTCGCCGATGCCCTTGAACGCGCCGCCGGCGTCGACGCTCTGGAGCTGGCGGTGGTCCCCGACGAGGACGAGCAGGCTGCCGGCCTCCCGGCAGTGGTCGGCCAGCTGCGCCAGGTGCCGCGTCCCCACCATGCCGGCCTCGTCGATCACGACGACCGACTTCGGGGTGAGCTTGAGCCGCCCGGCGGCGAGGTCGATCAGCCGGCGGTGGATGGTGTTGCTGGCGATGTGCGCCCCGTCCTGCAGGCCCTGGGCGGCCTTGCCGGCCAGGGCGGCACCGACGACGGTCATCCCGCCCCGCTCCCAGGCGTCCCGGGCGGCGTCGAGCAAGGTCGTCTTCCCGGTCCCCGCCAGCCCGCTGACGACCCGCACGCCGCCGCCGCCCTGGGTGAGGTGGCGCACGGCCGCGACCTGTTCGTCCGAGAGCTCGCGACCGGCGGCCTTGGCCTTGGCTTCGGCCGCGGCCAGGGCCGCGGTGACGGCGTGGTCCGGCAGGTCCTTGGACCGGTCGCCCGCCGCCCGTTCCGCGCCCGCCAGGAGCTTCGCCTCGATCTCGAAGAGTTCGGTCGTGGTGTACCGCGGGAGCCGGTCCCGCACCCCGAGGCGGACGACGTCCGGGGACCCCTCCAGGTACGCCCGGACGTAGCCGCGGATGTCCACGGCGGCGATACCCTCGGCCTGGACGGCCTCGGCGACGCCGCGCACCACGTCCCGCTCGGCGAAGTGGCTCCTCGTATCGGTCAGACGGCGGACGGCCTCGGGCACCGCCGCGCGGAGGCGGGCCGCCGGGTTGCCGCACGGCCGGGCGACGCCGATCAGCCGGGCGGCCTCGTCCGGTCCGAACCCGACGGCCCGCCCGCGGTCCTGCCACCCGGCGAACAACTCGTCCCGCGGCCGGGCCTCCTTCGCCTGCCGCGTGGCCAGGGCCGCGGCCTCGGACGCCTTCGCCCCCGAGCAGCCGCGTTCGGCCAGTTCGGCCTCGATCTGCTTGCGGCGGGTCGAGAACTCGTGCGCGGCGTCGGCGGGCACCCCCGACAGCGTGAACCAGGACTGCTTCGGCTCACAGGCCAGCCCGAGTCGCTGTTGCAGTTGGCGGGCGAGTTCCGCCCGGTAGAGGGCCCCGGCGGCCATCTTCGTCTCGTAGAGCGGCTTGGACAGGATCGACCCGGTCGTGCCGTCGGCCCGCACGCCGACGTTCGTCAGGATGACGTGGGTGTGCAGGTTGCAGTCCTGCTCCCGGCTGGTGCCGTGTTCGAACGCGGCGGCCAGGAGCCCGCACGGCTCGGCCTCGGCCCCGGCCTTGCCCCGGCGGGTCCAGGCGAAATCGTCCTCCAGGAACCCCATCGCGGCGGCCACCGCGGCGGCGTGCGCCTGCTCCACTTGCGACCGGTCGCCGGCCCCGGCCATCGCCCAGAACACGCTCACGTCCTTCGGGGCGGTGAAGGTCAGGTCCCAGCCCGGCTGGCGGTTCTCGGCCCCGGCGTTCTGCACGAGGGGCCGGCCGTCGGGGCCGTACCCGTCGAACAGGCGGCGGAAGTGGTCCGCGTCCGCCGCCCCGGCCAGGCCGAGGGCGGCCGCCCCCGACCCGAGCCAGTAGCCGGGCGGCTCGGACCCGCGGAGGTAGTAGTCCTCCCGGGCGAGCTTGAGGTAGTACTCCTCCTGCCCCCGCCCGAGGGCGTTGATCGACAACATGGCGAGTACCCACAACACGGTCACGCCCCCGTCAGGTTCTCCCGAACCCACTTCTCGGCACCGGCCTCCACCACGTTGCCGGCGTGGGTCAGGAGGACGGCGGTCGCGCGGCCCAGGTCCGCCCGCAGCCGAGCCAGGTCCCGGCGGGCCGCGGCGAGTTCGTCGGCCACCCGCCCGGCGTCGCCCGCCAGGGCGTCGAGGACGATGCGGCGGGCGTACGTGCCCGGCGTCAGTTCGCGCTTCGCGGCCTCGGCCGCCAGCTTGCGGGCGAGGGCCGGCGGCAGCCGGAAGCCGACCGGTTTGGACTGCGACATGGCGGACTCCCGAACAGTGTTTCAGAGGGCCAGGCCCGATCCGTATCACACCCCGGCGGGCTACTCAACTCGCGGGCAACGAGGCCCGGCCCGGGCTTGAACGTCCCGGGCCGGGCAGGGACGTCAGCGGCGGGCGACCACCTCACCGGCACCCGGCGTATTCGGGGCGTAGTACGCGCGGACGCGGTACACCACCCCGCCGTGCAGCACGTACGTCTCGCCGATCGGGACGGCCGAGGCCGGGATCGCCGGGTGCCGCGACGAGTCCTCCGCGGCGGCCGGCGTGAGGGGCGGGCGGCCGGCGGGCAGCTGGGACTTCCTCAAGGCGTCCCGTGCCTTCGACACGTCGACCGGGCCGTCCGGGACGGCCGGATTCGTCGGCGTCGTCCCGGTCGGGGCGCCAGCCGCGGCCACCGCGTCGCCGGGCTTCGGCCGCAGGTCCGGGGCGACGGCCTGCTTCTTCAGCTGGTCGTGGAACTTGCCGAGGTTGCCCCGCAGCCCCTCGTACACCTCGACGTACCGCCGGAGCTGCTCCAGGAACTTGGCCCGCTGGTCGGCGTCCGCCGTCGCGGGGTACGCGTCCGCGAACGACTCGAACCGCCCCAGGAAGAGGACCGACCGCTCGACGAACTTCATCGTCTCGGCGACGTGCTTCTCCTCCGCCTCGATGACACCGACCCGCTTCTCCATCGCGGCGGACAGCGTCTCCCACGTCGCCGCGCAGGCGAGGTAGTCCTTCTTGATGTCCTCGAACGGCTCCTCGTCCGCGTACCGCCGGAACGTGGCCGCGGCGTCCCGGAAGGTCGCGGGGGCGTTCGTGTAGGCGGTCTTCAGCCCCCTGGTCGAGGCCGTGTAGGCCGCGTGCCCGTCGAGCACCGCCTTGCCGAGTTTGCGGCCGCGGGCGGCCAGTTCCTTCATCCCGGCCATCGCCGCCTTCTCGGCCTCCGGCCTGTCGATCTTCATCGCCGCGATCGCCGCGTCGAGATCCTTGAGGATGTCCGCCTCCGTGCGGGCCACCTCCTTCTCGGCCTTCTCGACGTCCTCCTTGGCGATCTGGGCCAGCCGGACCTTCGGGTCGGGCGGCGTGTCGGCCGCGCGAACGAACGGGGTGAAGGCGATCGCCGCGACCGCCGCCCCCAGCAGGATCTTCATGGGAATCCCTCAATCACGAACTTGCTGTCACCCCGCGAACCCCCGGCCCACGGCGGGCCGGGCGCGGGTCTACCGCCCGGACTCCGGGCGTAGCTTCTTCCACAGGGCCGGGGTCGGTTTCCCGCCCGGTCCCGGTGGTTCTGGCTCTCGGTTCGTCCACCACACACACCCGGCGATGAGCCCGAGGGCCGCCGCGATCGCGGCCCACGTCCGCCCGGGGTGCTTTTCGATCCAGTTGCCCGCCCGGACTGCCCACTCGGGCACCGCTGCGGGTGGGCAGGGTCCGGCCGGGGTGGCGCGGGTCGGCGGCCGGACGCCCGCTGCGAGCCAGTCGTCGAGCGCGTCGGCCAGCGTCTGCGCCGCCGGCCGGCGGATCGGGTCGGCGTGTCCGTCCTCGAAGCACTGCCGGAACAGCGAGCGGAGGTCGGCCGGCAGGCCGTCGAACGGCGGGGCGCTCTTCGGCGGGCGGTACGCGCCCTTGCGGCCGTAGGCCCACCAGCCGTTGGCGATCCGGGTGCCGATCGGGGCGGCCTTCCCGCCCCGCCGGGGCACCCCCCCGTACGGGTGGTGCCCGCCCATCAGTGCCTGGAACCCGAGCACGTGAACGGCGAACTGGTCGTCGGCGGGCGTCCGCGAGGTGCCCGACGATTGCCCCGTCTGGAACCGCGGGGCGGTGTACTCGACCATCCACCCCTGGCCCTCGAACACCCGCCCCCCGGCCCGCACCTGGGCCGAGTCGCAGTCGATGGCGGTGACGTTCCCGCTCGCCGGGTCGGCCAGCAGGTTGCGGGGGTTGAACACGTCCCCGCCCACCACGCCGGCCGCGTGGAAGCGGGCGGCGATGGTGCAGACGTTGCGGGCCGCGGTCACCAGCACCCGGTAGTCGGTCCCGGCCGGGCAGGTCGCCGGGTTGAACAGCTCGCCGATCGGGATGCGGCCCGGAACGAGCGGCGTCACGTGGCCCACGCACCGCCCGTCGGCGTCGATCACGACGTCGGACGGCCACGCCGCCGCCGCCGGGGCGGCCGGGTCGTGCAGCCCGTGCGGCGGCTGGGCGATCATCGCGTCCAGCTTCCGCTCGTAGTCCTGCGGCGGGTGGTCGGGTAGCTTGAGTGCGACGTCCGGGCGGGTCGCGTCCCGGTAGACCGTCCCCTGGCCCCCGGACCCGATTTCGGGTCCGAGGGTGACGGCGTACCGACCGTGTTTCGCCCGGAGTCGCATTGCCCTGCCTCCCTCACTCCGCGAACCCGCGCGGCCCGGTCGGGTCCTCAGGCCGGACGTCCTCGCCCGGCTGGGACTGACTGACCGTCCGGAGCGACCGGTACAGCCACGCGAACAGGGCCTTGAAGTCGAGGCCGCGGAGCGCGTACGGCTTGTAGATCGTCAGTGACTGGAGGGCGGCCATGTTCGCGCCGTCCACGCCGACCGCGAAGAACCGCAGCCGGTTCGCCTTCTCGAGCTGGCGGATCGCCCGGCCGGCCGCGGCGAACCGCTCCGGGTCGTCGTTCTCCTCGCCGTCGGTGACCAGGAGCAGCCACGGCACGTGGTGGTCGAGGTCGAGTTCGCGGTACAGCGCCAGCCGGTCGCTGAGGAGTTGCAGGCCCGTCAAGAGCCCGTCGCCGAGCGGCGTGGTCCCGTGCGGTTCGAGGGGGGGCGGGTCGAAGGAGCCGGCCGGGGCGAAGGGGACCTCGACCTTCGCAACGCCGGCCACCGCGACGGACGCCAGTTCGGCGTCGGCGGCGACCAGCTTGTCCGAGCGGACGAACCGCGCGAGTTCCCGCATCCCGGCGTTCAGCTGGTCGATCTTGGGGCCGGCCATCGACGCCGTCCCGTCGCGGACCACGACGCACGGCACCCGCGGGTTGGGGCTGGCGGTCGGCCGGGCGTCGGCCGTCTTGGGGAGCGGGACCAGGGCGTTCGTCAGGCCCTGGGTCCCGAACTGCATGGTCATGGTCAGCTCTCCTTTAGGGGGCGCGAGGCGGTTGCCGGCCACATGGCCGGCGGTCGGGGAATAACGGGTCAACCGGGGCGCGGGATTCCTCCCCGCGGTTACGGTGTCGGTTCGTCGCCCGCCTTCGGGTCGGGCGGTGGCTGCAGGGGGTCAGGCGGTTTGGTCCTGGGCCGGGAGACGGACCCGCCGGCCGGGGCCGCGGCTTCACCCGGGTCCGCCGCGCGGGCGTGGGCGCGGACGGCGGCGACCAGTTCAGTCACCGCGTCGGCCAGCAGGCGGGCGGAGTCGATCTTCTTGCCCTTGATGACGACCTTGTTGCCGTCCACGTCGAAGTCGAAGTGGTTGCCGACGAGGGACAGCTTGAGGTGGTCCCGGTCAGGCCCGGGCTTCTTCGGCCCGGCGGCGGCCTTGACCTGGCCCCGGGTCAGGTTCCCGGCCTTGACCTCACGGGCCAGGCCCGGCTGCACCTCGGCCGGGGCCTTGGCGATCTCGTACGCGGTGGTCGCCGGGATGTTGCCCCGGTCCACCTCCGCCTGGACGTCGGCCGGGAGGCCGAGCAGCCGGAGGTGCTGGCTCACCTTCGCCTGGGACATGCCGAGGCGGGCCGCCAGTTCCTTCGCGGTCCAGTTCTCCGCGGTCATCAACTGGTGGAACGCCTTCGCCTGCTCGACCGGCTGCAGCGCCGCGCGGAAGAGGTTCTCGGACAGTTGCTCCAGGGTCCGGTCGGCATCGGACAGTTCCGCCTCGGTGACGGCCGCCGTGATCGTTGCCCAGCCGAGTTCCCGGGCGGCCCGGTACCGCCGCTCCCCACACACCAACTCGTACCGGTCGCCCGCGACCGGGCGGACCCGGATCGCGTTCAGAAGCCCACACTGCCTCAAGCTCTCGGCCAGCTCCCGGTGCGACTCCTCGTCGAACACCTCCCGGGGCTGCCGCCCGCAGTCGATCCGGTCGAGCGGGATCTCGGTCACCGCCCCGGAAGCCCGTTGCTTCGGGGACGGGTTCTTCTTGCCCATTGTCCTTCCCTCCCTTTGGCCCGCGGTGGCGGGCGGTTCCGTGGCCAACCCCCGCCGTCCGGGGCTGGACAACCCTCCCGCCATCGCGTACCATTCTCGGCGAGAGGTCAGATATTCAGGTCTCGTTTACCAAAACAGGTAATCACGACCTGTTGAAGTATATTGCGATCTGTCCCCGCACGTCAGCGCGACTCTGAAAAAAATTCGGAGTTTGCGGCCGGGCGGGACTTCTTGAGGAAGTGAGGAGCACACAAGATGTCGAAGCCGACGCACAAGACGACGCCCGATGCGGCCGCGGGGGAAAGGCCCGCCGCCGGACCGGGGGCGGCCGACTTCCGACCCGTCGACGAGTCAGCCATCCGCCGCCCGTTCGCCGCAACCCTGGACCTGAAAGAGATGACCTGGCAGTTTCTCGGGCCGGTCGCCGGGGTTTCCGCCGCGGTGGCGGCCGCGGCCCTGCTCCCGAACAGCCCCGAGGCGGCGATCTGGAAGGCGCTCCGGGAGATTGTCGAACGGGTGATGAAGAAGGGACGGGTTACGCCCCAGGAACTCATGGCAACGGCCAAGGGCCGGTTTCTTCACCTGTCGGGTCAGGCGTCGGCGGCCGACGTCGGCCAACAGCTGGTCACGCTACTGGTCCGGTCGTACCTGGAATCGGCGAAGGCCGGCGGCGCGAGCCAGGGGGCCCAGGTCCGGCCTACCGACGACAGCCGGATCGAGGTCCGCCTCGACTCGAAACCGGACCCGGTTCTGCCGCCGTCGAGCACGGCGGAACTCGGCCCCGGGGTCCCGTTCCCGGCGTCCCCGCTCGACTCGGTGCGCGGCCTCCGCCTGGCCCTCGCCCCCCACCACCAACCGGTGGTGGGGATGGTTCAGCAGCTCCTTGATGAGTTCGTCGGGAAGCACGCCCCGTCGCTCGACGAGAACAGGGCGGTCGCCGCCGCGGTCAACGCCGCCGCCGACGACCACGGGGTGGCCCTGCTCTACGACGGCCGACCGGTCACCCTCCGGGTCATCGCGACCCGCAGCGACACCGGCGGCAGTTACCAGGCCCGGCTCATCGGCTCGGACCAGCGGATCCTCAAGACGAGCCGGGCGTTCCCCCCGTTGACAGCCGTCGCGAAGGCGACCGTCACGGCCGCCACGGCCCGGTCGGCGGACGACCGGCCGACACCCCCCGCCGCGTGACCGCGGCCGCCGTGACCGCCTTCACCTCAAGAGTCCACTGTCTGCCGCCCGCGCCCCGTGCCTCTTCACAACGCCGGGGGCCTGCGGCCCCTCGCCGTCAAGGTCGGGCCGTGGGGGCCCCGGGCTTCCGCGCTGCGCTTGTGCAGCCCGGGTGATCCTCCTCCCCCGGCCATCCACCTTGACAGCTCACCCCCGCCCGGACCGTGTGGATATGGGTTTGCAGCAGCACGCAGGGGCGTGCGGACGCAAACCCAGGGCCGGGCAACCGTGAGCGCCCGCTTCACGCGTGGGCCTGGCCCAAGACGGCCGTCGCTCCCCGCATGAATCATCCCCGGTCGGATCGGACGCGACAGCACTCGACCGGGGCCGTGGTGTTTCCCGAGGACCGACTGGTCCGTCAGGCGGACGGGGAAGAGGCGGCACGTTTCCCGCCGTGCATGCGGGCCGTCATGCTCGCCTTCAGGTTGGGGACGCCGCGGGACTCCGCGAGCAGCTTCGGCAGGGACGAGCCGCCGGGGAGGCCGCGGAGCCCCTTCCGCAGCGCCTGATCGACGTTGAACCAGCGCTCGCCCGCCGTGCCCGGGACGGCCTGTTCCGGACACCGGCACGTCGGCCACTCGCCGCGGGCGACGAAGTGGGCGTCCGCCCACGCCAGGATCTGCCGCTCGGTCAGCGGCGGCAGGCGGCCGACGTTCCGCACCCCGCGGTGCTCGGCGAGCAAGTCGAACAGCGTCCCGCCGCCGGGGAAGCCGCGGAGCCCGCGGGCGACCGCCTGGATCACGTTGCCCCACGTCTCCCCGCCGGAGTCCGGGATCACCTCCCGCCAGTGCCTCTGCTTCGGCCACTCCCCCGTCCGCCGGTGGAAGGCGTCCGCCCAGGCGAGCACCTGGTTCACCGACAGAGGCGGCAGGCCCGCCGGGTTGCGGACGCTGCGGTGGTCCGCGAGGACCTGCGGGAGCGACGACCCGCCCGGCAGCCCCCGCTGGCCGACGCGGAGGGCGGTGTCCACGGCCAGCCACGTCTCGCCGCTCGTGCCGGGGATCCCGCCGGGCTTCGTCTTGCAGTGCGGCCAGGTGCCGGTCCGCCGGTGGTACGCGTCCGCCCAGCGGAGGATCTGCGGGACGGTGAGGTGGGGAAGCCCCTTCTTGTTCCGCACCCCGCGCCGGGCCGCGAGCAGCCGGGCGAGGGAGGACCCGCCCGGCAGGCCGCGGTACCCCTTCTGTAGCGCCGAGTTGACCGCCGACCACCGCTCCACAAAGGACCCCGGCACCGCACCCGAGTCCTTCCGCGGCCAGCGGCCCGTGCGGTCGTGGAAGGCGTCCGCCCACCCGAGGATCTGGTCCTCGGTGAGGGCCGGAGGGGGCCAGTGTCTCCTTCGTTTCCGCCGGCGACGCATCGGCTGGCTCCCCACGCGGACGAACGACGCGCCCGGGCTGCCGCGAGAGACCGTTACCCGGGCAGCCTCCCGAACGCCACCCGGTCGGTCGAAGGGCACGCTAGCCCGCAAGCGAGCCGGCGACAAGCAGGACACGACCCCGCCCTGCGCCAGCGGTCACGGCCCTCCGCCCCGGCCGCCGCGACGCCGTCCTACATCGAGCCCCCGAAGGGTCGGGCGGGAACCCCGCCCGACCCGCGAAGTGCCCGCCGCACCGGCCCCAAGCCGGGGCGGCGCCGCTACTCGCGGCCGCGTGCCGGCCAGGAAGTCTCACCCCTGAGCGTGGCTCGACAAGGAATAATGAACGCACACCCGATGCACCCGGGTGTGCGAACGGCCGCGCCGCCAGGGCTGCGGAAAACCCCGGCGCGTCAAGGTCTTCGCGGCGTTAACGGGCTGCAAACGGGCGGCCCGGCCCGGGTACGTAACGTCGGCCGGACCCCGGACTTGGCGTGTGAACGCCGTTCGCCACACGGCGTTTGACTAGCGCCGCGGGGTGTGCTGAAATCACCCCATCACGTCAGAGCGGCCGGCACCGACCGGCCCACAGGGTAGAAGGCAGATCCTTTCGCTCCTCGACCGCACGCCTGAGCCTGCGGCCGGGGGGCGTGGTGCGATACGGTTTTGAGTAACGACAGATCGCCACCACCCCGCCCGGCGGCCCGGTCATGTGACCGGGCCGTTCCTTTTCCCCAGGCGGAGGACGGACGATGGCCAAGACGAACCTGACGCGGGCGAGCCAGGAACTGTTCCGGCGGACGCCGGACGAGACGTTCCCGGACCTCGCCGCCCTGGAGGCCCACTGCCGCGACCGCAAGGCCCGCGGGACCGACCGCTGGCAACTGCCCGGCTCGGTCCGGCCGGTCGTGACCGACGGCGGGCTGAAACTCGCCCTCGGCACCGACGGGGCGTTCGAGATGAACGACTGGAGCTTCGCCAACCTCTGCCGGCTGGCGGGGGTGGCCAAGGACACGGTCAACCGGTTCAGCCCCGAGACGGCCGCCCGGGCGTTCGCCGAGACCCTGCCGACCAAGGGCAAGCCGGTCCAGGCCCTGACCGACGGCGAGACCGTGCGGAGCCTCCACGGCACCACCTACACGCGGCTGTGGGACGCCGAGTTGCTGGCCGCGGTGCGGGAGTTCGCGGTCGATTTCAGTCCGCCCCCGCCGGGCTGCACCGGCGGCACCGGCCTGTACGCCGGGGACCGGGACCTGTTCTGCTTCCTGATCGACCCGGCCGGGTGGGTGGAGATCGACGGCGAGGCGTTCGCCCCGGGGTTCTTCGTGTGGAACTCCGAGGTCGGGTGCCGCACCCTGGGCGTGCAGACGTTCTGGTTCCAGCAAATCTGCCAGAACCACATCGTCTGGGACGCGGTCAACGTGGCCGAGGCGACCTGGAAGCACACCGCCCAGGTCGGCGACGCCCTCAACCAGATCCGGCGGATGCTGGACGCCCTGGTCCGCCGCCGCGACGAGCGGCGGGACGCCTTCGCGGCGGTCGTCAAGAAGGCGATGACGGAGTCGGCCGGGGCGGACGCCGACGAGGCGCTCAAGCTCCTGGCCGGCGAGAACGTTCCGCAGGTGCTCGGCAAGAAGGCGGTGGAGCTGGTCCGCGGACGCGGCCAGCGGTTCACGATCTTCGCCCTGGTGGACGCCCTGACCTCGCTCACCCGCGAGATCCCCTACGCCGGGGAGCGGGCGACGGCGGACGCGAAGGCGTCCCGCCTCCTGCGGCTGGCGGCCCCGGAGCCGGCGGTCACCGCTTCCGGCTCGGGTACGACCCCGGGGGGGTGGGCGGCCACAGAGCCGGAGGCCCCGGGGCTGGCGGCATGACCACGAACGTTACCCGGTTTTCATTCCCAGGGGCCCGGCCGCCCGCGCGGCGAGCCGGGCCCCGCTCACGACGGAGGACGCGACGATGGCCAGGACGAAGGCTCCCCCGCCCCGACCGGCGGAGGCCCCGACGACCACCCCCGAGACGCCCGCGACCGGCGACCGCCCGGTCCATGAGTTGCGGCTCGGGCGGGTCCGGTGTTCGGTCTGGAAGAACGAGTCCGACACCGGGCCGTGGTACAGCGTCAAGCTGACCCGGCTGTACAAGACGGACGACGGCTGGAAGGCGTCGGCGAGTCTCAACCGCGACGACCTGTTGCCGGCCGCCAAGCTGTGCGAGGAGGCCGCCCTGTGGATCTTCCGCCAGCAGCAGCAACCGACTGCGACCCCGGACGGCACCCCGCCGCCCGAGGCCGGTGACGACATCCCGTTCTGAGTGTTCCCCACGGCCCAGGCACGGACGCCCGGGCCGGTTCTTGCGACGGTTCCTTCAGCACCCCGCCCTCCTTGCCGATACCCCGAACCAGGGCCGGGGGCTCTGCCCCCGAGACCCCCGGGATTTTCCGAGGCATGGCTCCGGTGTTCGATGGACCGGGGCTTCCGCGACAACCGACGAAGGAGACCACCATGATCACCCGCAAAAAGAAAACAAAGCCCACGCCCCCACCCCCGCCGGTCCCGGCCGACCCCGGGCCGGCGAACTGGTTGGAGGAACTGATCGTCCCGCCCCCGATTCCGCTCCCACCCCCGCCGACACCCGCGAACCCCGACCCGGAGGACTGGTCGGAAGAGTTGATCATGCCGCCCCCGCCCCGCTCCCGGCCGCCGCGCGGCCCGGCAGCGGTTGCCCGGATCCGGGCCGACCAGCTATGGTGGCGGCCCAGGAGACTACCATGACCCGCCCGAAGAAGACCCGGCACCCCGCCCCGAAGCCCGCCGTCGTCCCGGCGGACGCCGGGTACGACGCGTTCCGGGCCGGGATCGCCGAGTTGCTCGACCAGGCCCGAGCCGCCGCCGCCCGGGCGGTCAACGCCGTGCTCACCGCCGCCTACTGGGAGGTCGGCCGGCGGCTCGTCGAGCACGAACAGCACGGGCAGGCCCGGGCCGGGTACGGGGACGCCCTGCTCGCCCGGCTGGGGACCGACCTGTCGGGGACGTTCGGCCGCGGGTTCTCGGCGCGCGGGCTGCGGAAGATGCGGGCGTTCTACCTGGGCTGGGAGATTTGGCCGACGCCGTCGGCCAAATCCGCGGCCCGCGTCCGGCTCCCCGTCGCGGGGCAACCGTCGGGTGTACCGGCCGTCCCGACCCCGCCCGGCGTCGCCGGCCTGGTCGACGCGTTCCCGCTGCCGTGGTCCCACTACGTCCGGCTGATGAGCGTCGAGGACCCCCACGCCCGGGCGTTCTACGAGGAGGAGGCCGTCCGCGGCGGGTGGTCGGTCCGCCAGCTCGACCGCCAGATCGCCACCCAGTTCTACGAGCGGCTCGCCCACTCCCGGGACAAGGCCGGGATGCTCCGCCGCGGCCGGGAGCCGAAGCCCGAGGACGCGGTCGCCGTCACCGACGCCGTCCGCGACCCGTACCTGCTGGAGTTCCTGGACCTGAAGGACGAGTACGCGGAGACCGACCTGGAGGACGCCCTCGTCCGGCACCTGGAGCAGTTCCTGCTGGAACTGGGCAACGGGTTCGCGTTCGTCGCCCGGCAGAAGCGGATCCTGATCGACACCGTCTGGTACAAGATGGACCTGCTCCTGTTCCACCGGCGGCTGAAGGCCCTGGTCGTCCTGGACCTGAAGGTGGGGAAGTTCACCCACGCCGACGCCGGGCAGATGAACCTGTACCTGAACTACGCACGGGAGCACCTGACCGAGCCGGGCGAGAACGACCCGATCGGGATCATCCTGTGTAGCGAGAAGAGCGACACGGTCGTGAAGTACGCGATGGGCGGGATCAACGCCCAGGTGTTCGCCTCCCGCTACCTGACCGCCCTGCCGCCGGCCGAGGAGCTGCGGCGGGAGGTCGAGCGCACCCGCCAGACCCTGGCCGCCCGGCCGACCCCGGCCGCCGAAGGCTGACCGGGTTACCCACAAGATTCGCTGCGGGGGCTCCGGCCGGCCCCGCTCCGCTCACCCGTGGATAACCCGGACCGCTTGCCGCCGGCGTGAAGGGTGCGGGTGTTTGAAGGCACACCGCGCGAAGCCTGAAGAACCGAAGGACCCCGACGGGCGTTGCCGTCCGCCGGGGTCCCGACGCGTCCATCGACGCACCATCGACCCGGCTATCCCTCGGCGGGTTGCGTCCCCGCAGAGCCCGCCTCCGTTTCACCGGGCGGTCCCAGCGTAGCACGGTCCCGGGGGCCACACAAACCGCCGGTCCCCGGCCGGATTCCGGCCGCGGTCCCGCCGGCCGGCGGGTGCCCCGCGGCAACCCCGTCGAACCGCTTGCGATCGTTGTCCGAAGTGTGGCAGGCTGCCGGGTGACGGCCGGGCGGACCCCGGCCGGCTGACGGAACCACGGAGGACCATGACCACCACGATCGCCATCACCCAGCAGAAGGGCGGGGTCGCCAAGACGACCACCGCCATCCACCTCGCCGCCGGCCTGGCCCGGGCCGGCCACCGGACCCTGATCATCGACCTCGACCCGCAAGGCCCGATCGCCCCCGGGCTCGGGGTCGCCCCGCCGGCCGACCTGATCCCCCTGGCCGACGCGGTCGCCGCCCGGGTGCTCGCCGAGGTGATACTCCCGGCCCCGACGGCGAACCTGTTCGTCGCCCCCGGCGACCCCGGCCTCGACCCGGCCGCGTTCGCCCGCCTGCCCCACCGGGCGACGGCCCTCCGGTTGGCCCTGTCCGACCTGCGGGCCGACTACGACGCGGTGGTGATCGACACCCCGCCGAGCCTGGACCTGGTCACCCTGAACGCGGTGATGGCGGCCGACCGGGCCATCCTGCCGTGCGACGCCGACGCCGAGTCGGTCAAGAGCCTGGAGCGGACGTTCCGCGCCGTCCGCACCTACCTCCAGCACCGCCCGGAGGTGGACCCGGCCGGGTTCTGCCGGGTGGTCGTCACCCAGGTGGACCCCCGGCGGCGGGTGCTCAACGACTGGCTCGACGCCCAGCTCGCCCCGCTCGGGGACGCCGTGTTCCTGACCCGGGTCCACAAGTCGGAGGCGTTCCCGAAGGCCCGGGCGAACGGGGAGACGGTGTTCGACTACGCGGCCCGGCACCCGGCCGGTACGGCCACCCGTGCGGCCGGCGAGCTAACCGGGTTGACCGAGGAGGTGATGGCCCATGAGTAACCGCGAGCAGATCCGCACCGCCGTACCGCTCGTCGCCCCGCGGCGGGCCGACACCGCCGCCCGCGCCGCCGACTTGCTCGGCGGCCACAACCCACCCGGTTGCCGGGAGCCGTCCGCCGGGACGTGCAAGCTGACGACCCGGGTGCGGGCGGACCAGCTCGACTGGCTGCAGGAGCAGGCCCGGACGTACCACCGCCGGCACCCCAGGGCCCCGAAGCTAACGATCGAGGAGCTGGTCCGACTGGCCGTCGACCAGTTGCGGGAGGCCCCGCACCTGGACGACCTGATCGGCCGCTACCGGTGCGGGTGAGGGCCGGGGTTCGTGCCTTCGGTCCCGGACACCCGGAGGGCGTTCGTGACTTCGGTCCCGGGACCGGGCACACGGTTCGTGCTTTCGGTCCCGAACCGACTAGTAACCGTCCGGCATCCCAAGCGAACCGGGCACGGAAAGAGAAGAATGAATAAAGATCAATGCAATAAACGGGGCGGAGCGGAGCCGGTCGGCGACGTGCTCGCCCGCCTGATGGCGAAGGTCCGAGGGGGCACGCTTGAAGTCGGGCCGGAGTCCCCCGCGACCGAGCCGACCACCGACCAGGTTGTTGTCCCCGCAAGCCCGCTGCCGAACACCGGCCCGGCGGTGTACGACTTCGACCTGGCCGAGTTCCCGCTGTTCTCGTTCGCCAAGCGGCCGGCCCGCGACCGGCACGCCCCGCTCACCTACACGGACACGATCCGCGGGAAGGGCGACCGGCCGGTCGCCCGCACCTGGACCGCGTACCCCGGCCGGCTCGGGGTCGGCGGGGCGACCGCCCACGCCCTGCTCTTCGACCTGCTCCAGCTCTACGCCGAGCAGGGCGGCCGTGCGTCAGTAATCCACTTCGGCACCCTGCGGGCGCTGTTCCTCCGCCGCGGGGAGCGGAACCCGTCGAAGAAGGACTACGACCGGATGCGGCGAGACTTCGTGGTCCTGCGGGGCTACGACTTCAGTTGCAAGAACGCCTACTGGGACGCCCGCCGCCGCGCCTACGTGGACATGGACTGGCGGCTGTTCGGGGCCGTCCGGTACTTCAAGGCCGGGCCCGGTGACGGGGCGGGGGAGCGGCCGCACGGGCAGATCGAGTTGAGCCCCACGTTCCGGGCCGCGCTCCAGGCCCGCGGGCTGTTCCGGCTCGGGTTCGAGGGCGAGCTGTTCCACCGGCTCCCGCCGCTCGCCCAGCGGCTGGCGGTCTACCTCGCCAAGATGTTCACCTACCAGACCGTCCACCGCCGCCGGGTCGCGGATCTGACGCGGGTACTGCCGGTCGAGACCCGCTCGCCCGCCGACGCGCGGAAGGTGCTCGGCCGTGCGGTGTACCGGCTGCTCGACGCCGGCCTGCCGATCCTGGCCGGGCACCGGGCCGAACGGGACCGTGACGGCATGTGGTGGGCGGTCTTCCGGCGGGGTAAGGGAACCGCACGCATCCCGGCCGCCGGGGTGCGCCAGCAGGAGCAAACTCACTACCAGGTGGAGCGGATCATCGCCGCCGTGAACGGCGAGTCCAGCCGCCGCTGGTGGACGCTGTGCGTCGAGCGGCTCGGCCCCGGCCCGGTCGATCGGGCCATCGGGCTCCTACGGGAAGCCCAACGGGTCGGCCAAGTCCTGAACCCTGGCGGGCTGCTCACCAAGATCTTCAAGGACCTCGCGGCCGAGGCTGGCGTCCGGCTAACCAAGTAAGAGGAGCGTGCCGCTGCCACGTCGATTTAGCGGCTAAACCGATCCCGCGTTAGCGGTCGAGCCGGCTGGGGAGATCGGCCGAAGGAACTCGTGCGGGCAACCTACAACGCACGCCCACGAACGAACGCCAAGAGATTCCCGCCAAGCACGCACCGGCCTATAGGGGGCATGACCCGCAGATACGGCACAGTAGCAGGCAACGGGTGGCCGGCGGAACCGGGTAGGCCGAGTTCGGGTTCGGTCGGGCCCATGCGGCGTCCGAAGAACCTGTCTGTATGCGCCTGCCCCGCGGTCGCGCCACACCAGCGGGTACACTCGATGCCTTACCGGGTGAAGGAACTGTTCTACACGCTCCAAGGCGAAGGCCGAAATGTTGGTCGGGCCGCCGTGTTTTGCCGGTTCGCTGGGTGCAACCTGTGGTCGGGCCGCGAAGCAGATCGGAGGACGGCGGCCTGTCAGTTCTGCGACACCGACTTCGTCGGGATGGACGGCCCAGGCGGTGGGGTCTTCGACTCGCCGGCCGCTCTCGCCGCCGCAGTTCTGAATGCCTGGCCGACCGACCGCCCCCGCCCATTCGCGGTGTGTACCGGCGGCGAGCCGCTCCTCCAACTCGACCAGCCTCTCCTCCGCGCGCTCCATACTGCCGGAGTCGAGGTTGCGATCGAAACTAACGGCACACTCCCCGTCCCCGCTGGTATCGACTGGGTGTGCGTTAGCCCCAAACCGGGGGCGCGGCTTGTAGCCACGCGGGGGGACGAAGTAAAACTCGTCTTCCCGCAAATCGACGCTCCCCCGGAGCGGTACGAGCATCTCGACTTCCGGTACTTCTACCTACAGCCGATGGCCGGCCCCCACCTCGCCGCGAACACACGCGAGGCAATCGCCTATTGCCTCGCACACCCGCAATGGCGTCTGAGCGTGCAGATGCACAAAATCGTCGGCATTCCGTAGAACCTCGCCACGGCTCTTGACGGGTTGACAGCTCACACCGAAACTGTCGATCAGACTCGCTGCAAGCGATCTACAGTTTCGACGTTTCGCCTGCACACCGAAATTCCACCGAGCAGACTCCGCGTGATTGCCGTCACCAACCTGGTCGTGAGCTGCGCGAAGCGAAAGACGCGGGAGCCCCGCGCGTCGCTCCTGCTGCGCGCGGTCCGACCGGGGAAGACGGTCGGGTGGCGGGCGGCTGCTTGGGCCACGCGCCTACGGGCCCAGTCTGTCACCGTTCCAGCCGGCGACCTGTACGCCGGCGAGCACTGGCAAATTGTTCGCTCAATCGCCGAGCGGTCGGCCCTGTCGGTCCGCGTCTGGGTCGTATCGGCCGGGTATGGGCTCGTCCGCCTCGACACTCCGCTGGCCCCGTACTCGGCCACCTTCACACCTGGGCAGGCGGATTCGGTCTGTGCTGCCGGGGGCAAGGTCGCACGGGTCATGCTCCCCGAATGGTGGCATACCATCGCCAACCATCTCGTCCCCCACGCTGGGCCCCGCACGATCGCGGCAGTCGCCGCTGCGTACCCGGCGGACTTCCTGCTCGTCGCACTCTCGGGTACTTACCTCTCGGCCGTCGCACTAGACTTGGCGGCGGCGGCGGCGCTCAGGGGTCCCGAACAGATTGCGGTCGTTTCGGCGGGCGGGGGCACGTTCGAGCCCCCCGTCCCCAGCATGCTTCCGGCGACTGGCAGGCTGAGCGGCTTCGCCGGCGGGACGATGAGCGCCCTAAACGTCCGGCTCGCACGTAGACTCCTCGAGGAGTTGGGGCCGGAACCTTTGACCTATACCCGTTGCCAGGCCACTGTCGAGAGTTGGTGCCGCCAAGCACCGCAGCGGACGATGCCGGCCCGGGGCAGGGCGACGGACCGCGAGGTCGCGGAGTTCATCCGGCGGCAACTTGCCGCGACCGGGCCCACCAGTCCGACGGCTCTACTACGTCGGCTACGGGACACAGGGCGAGCGTGTGGTCAGGCCCGGTTTGCCGACCTCTACCGCCGGACGGGAGGAGGCTGCCGTGCCGACGGTTGACAAGGTGTTTCGCCGCCGCGCGCTGCGACTCGTGCAGACGCCCGCGCACCCACTCTACGTGTTCAGCCTAACCGGAGAGGATTTGCTTGCCATCGCGGAAGTCTCCCGGATCTCGCGGACCGACGCTGGGAAGTTGCTGGGCTACCAGCGCCCGGAGGTCCGCCGACACGTGCAGGACATCGTGACCTACCTGAACGGCGACGAAGTACTCTTCCCAAACTCGATCATCCTCGCCCTGTCCTCAGCCGTGCGGTTCAAACCCGGCCGTGGGCCGGACGTGGGGGACCCGCTGGCGACCGCTGGCACCCTCGAGATCCCGGTGCCGGCCGGGCCGGGCCATAAGCCAGCGTGGATCGTAGACGGCCAACAACGGGTGCTTGCTCTCTCGAAGAGTCTTCGGCGACAGTTTGCTGTCCCAGTCAACGCCTTCGTCGCGGATGACGTGGGACTTCAACGCGACCAGTTCCTGCGGGTGAACAACGCCCGGCCGCTACCCCGGGGCCTCATTACTGAACTCCTCCCGGAGGTGTCAACCGCCCTCCCCGCGCGCCTAGCGTCGAAGAAACTCCCATCGGCCCTGTGCAACTGGCTCAACCAGAGCCCCACTTCCCCATTTCACCGGCTGATCCGCCGGGCGTCGGATGGCGAGAAGGCGGTCGGCGTCGTGACCGACACCGCAGTCGTTGGGATGATCGCAGAGAGCCTTCTATCTTCGTCCGGCTGCCTGTTCCCGTACCGGAACCTGACCACGAACGAGACTGACACCGAGAGCATCTGCGGCTTGTTAGTGACCTACTGGTCGGCCGTGAAACGGGTGTTCCCCGAAGCTTGGGGGAAGCCGCCGGCGAAGAGCCGCCTCATGCACGGAGCAGGCATCCGATCCATCGGCCGGCTCATGGATCTGGTCATGGCTGGGGTAGACCCCAAACACCCCAAGGCCGAGGCTACCGTAGAGCGGGAACTCCGTCGGGTCGCCCCAGTGTGCCGCTGGACGAGCGGCCAGTGGGAGGGGATGAACGGCCTCCCCTGGGACGATCTAGAGAACACAGGCCGCCATATCCGCACTCTGTCAAACCTGCTCGTCCGGACGTACGTCCAGGCTAAGGGGGGCAGGCCGGCATGAAGTTTTACTTCCCCGACGCGCAGGACCTGGTCGATCCGAGCTTCGACTTCGCCGCTGAGACCCGGGCCGATCACCGGATGAGGCACCGCGACGACCAGTACGCCCATGAGGTATTCCCCAGCCCGCCCTACGATGGCGTCCTCGTGTCTCGGGCCATTGTCGAGGGGCGGGCTGGGGAGAGCGGTCGGTACACACTCGCTCAGCGACACCGGCTGCTACGAATGGGGGCGCGAGAGTTCTTCCGGCTCGGCGACCGGCCGCTCACGACGATGGGCGACTGCGGGGCGTTCTCCTACATACGGGAGCGGGTGCCGCCGGTTTCGGTAGACGAGGTGATCGACTTCTACACGGCGTGTGGGTTCGATTATGGCGTGTCGATCGACCACATCATCCTGGCCTACGACCCGGACCTCGATCGGGCCCTTCCCGGAATGGACCCAGTACCCGAGGAGTGGCGGGCGCGGCAGGCGGTCACCCTTGAACTTGCTGCTGCCTTCCTCACCCGGCACGCGGCCCGGGGGTGCCGGTTCGAGCCGGTCGGGGCTGCGCAAGGGTGGAGCCCGGCGTCCTACGCTCACTGCGTGCGGGAACTCCAGCGGTTCGGGTACAAGACAATCGGACTCGGCGGGATGGTACCACTCAAGAGCCACCAGATCGTCGAGATCCTGGCGGCAGTTTCGGCGGTGAGAACCCCCGGCACGCGTCTCCACCTGTTCGGGGTGAGCCGGTGCGAGCACGTCGAGACGTTCGCCGGCCACGGGGTGTCGAGCTTCGATAGCACCTCTCCGCTCCGCCAGGCATTCATGGACGACCGCGATAACTACTACGCGGTGGGCCGCACCTACACCGCCGTTCGGATCCCCCAGGTGGAAGGGAACCCGAAGCTCCAAAAGCGGATAGGGGCTGGGCTGGTGAACCAGCAGGAAGCCAGGCGGCTCGAACGGGCCTGCCTCGACGGCGCGACCGCGTACGCCCGGACCGGCCGGGGGCTGGAGTCGGTGCTGCAGGTGCTCAAGGAGTACCAGGCCTTACACGACGCGCGGAAGGACCGCACCGCCGAGTACCGGGAGACCCTCGGTGACCGCCCGTGGGCCGCCTGCCCGTGCGCGGTCTGCAAGGCCCTCGGGGTCCACGTCGTGCTCTTCCGCGGGGCCGAGCGGAACCGCCGCCGCGGGTTCCACAACCTGTTCGTCACCTACGGTCGGCTGCAGAGCGAACTTCGCCGGCGGCCCGCCCCGCCGCGGCCGCCGGCGAAGAGGAAGACCCCGACGTGAAAGCGCCAACCATCCTCCGTGTCCCCGCCCTCGAGGTCCGCCAGGGGCGGTCCAGGGTGCTCTACAGCTTCGCCGTGGACGGGAAGCTGTTGCCGCGGATCGCGTCCGTGTCCCGGATCGCCCGCAAGGACCAACAGATCGCGGGCTACCAGAGGCCGGAGGTGCTCTCGCACATCGCCGAGATCCGTACTTACCTGGAGTCCGCCAACCCCCTCATCCCGAACGCGATCGTTGTCGCCTTCGATAAGCGAGTGAAGTTCGAGCCTCTTCCAGGACCGGCCGCCGATACCGCCTACAGCCGCCTAGGCACGCTCCTCATTCCCGTCGCGTCTGGCGAGGGCATGACCGACTTGCCGGGGTGGATTGTGGATGGTCAGCAGCGGACGGCCGCCATCCGGGACGCGCGGGTGAAGCGGTTTCCGGTCTGCGTTGTGGGGTTTAAGGCCGACCGGGACCACGAGCAGCGGGAGCAGTTCATTCTGGTCAACTCAACAAAGCCGCTTCCCAAAGGTCTCGTGTACGAACTGCTCCCGGTGACCACGGCCCGGTTGCCGAATCAGCTACAGCGACGCCGCTTTCCCACCATCCTGCTCGATCGGTTGAATTTGGACGCCGACTCACCGCTCAAAGGACTGATCCGCACCCCGACAATCCCAGGCGGGGTCGTGAAGGATAACTCGATCATCAAGATGCTGGAAAACAGTATAACCGACGGCCTTTTGTTTCGGTTCCGCCGAGACGACGGCGAACGGAGCGACACCGAGCCGATGCTCGCTGCGGTGAAGGATTTCTGGTGGGCGGTGTCAGATGTCTTCAAGCCAGCCTGGGGGCTCCCGCCCCGACGGTCTCGGCTGATGCACGGGGCCGGAGTGATCGGCCTCGGTTTCGTGATGGACGCTATCGCCGATCGCTACCGTGGAAAAGGAATTCCTTCGAGGGAGCAGTTCCGGGCCAACTTGGTACCGCTTGCCGACAGGTGCCGCTGGACCGAAGGCAGCTGGGAATTCGGCCCTGGCACAACCCGCAAATGGAACGAGATCCAAAACACACCCAAGGACGTGCAGGCTCTCGCGAACTACCTTCTGGAGCAATACAAAAAGCTTGTCTGGTCTCGGCCGGGGTAGGAACCGGCCCCTCTGACTTTGCCCTCGCTCCGCGGCACAGATGCCCGGTCACAGCTGCTTGAGCACCTGACTTAGCGATCCATTTCAGACCTGCTCCGGAATTCGATACAGCACCGTACGGTCGCCCGCCTTGAGCGTCCGCTCGTTGATGGGCCGGGCGTCGAACACGGCCGCAGTTGAGCCACGAGTGAGGCCGGCGAGGGCCGGGTTGCGGTCGGAAGTCGGATCGAGATCGATCAGTTGGAGTGGCCCGCACGAGGTGTTGAGTTCGACGACCGCCAGGCTCCGGCGGGTGGTGCTTACGCCCTGCACGGTCCCCCAAACGTCACGGGCCCACGAGTCGGAAGGAGTCTGCGACTCGGACCAGGGGCGGTACGCCGGGCAGACGGGCCGGTAGCGGCACCACTGGCAAGCCGCCCCCGGCGTGGCAAGATCCGTGAGCGCCGCCTGCCCCGCCCGCACCTGGCCCACCCGCCTCCACAGGTCCGCAGCTCGCCCCTTCGCCTCGTCGAAGAGAACGGCGCATTCGGCCTGAGTAAACTGAACCGGGATAATCTCGCCTGACATCGTCACGAGTTCCAACCCGACCGGCCAAAACTTGCGGGCGTCGGCGTGCAGGGCGGCATATAGCTTGAGCTGGACTTGGTACGCGGCCCTAACATCGTGCCCGCCGCCCTCAGTGTTGTCGAGTACGTCGCCCGTCTTATAGTCCCGGACGACTACCCCGTCCGGGGTCCACCGCGCGACGTCGATACGGCCGCTCACCGTCCCGTCCGCGCTCGTCAGCCGGGTTTCGGGCGGGAGACCTCCTGGCCCGCCTCCGCCCGGCCGGGGTGCGGGCCGCCAAGCGGCGGCGACGGAGACAGCGAGCCGGACCGTCGCGACCCGGGTCTCTTCGTAGTTGCGGACCCACGCCCTGAGCGGAACGAAGGGACGCTCAAGCCACGATTGCCGCATCCGTTCCTCGACGGCCGCGACTGCCTCTCGCCACGCCTGACGGATCTGCGTGGGTTCCGGGGGCAGCACACCCCGACCGGCCTGTGCGAGCAGGTCGTGCACTGCGGTCCCGAGCCGGGCTGCCGGGTATCCCGGCAGCCGGGGCGGCTCGCGCGACTCCTCCCAGATGTACCGGAGCCCGCAGGCGAGCAGGGTCTGGTACCCGCTCGGGGAGAGCGGTAGGGGCGCCGCCGGCAGGCCCGCGGAGTCTAGTGTGCCATCGGGCACGGAAACTCCTTAGGGTGGGGACAGCTTCCGCCGCACCCACGCCGGGCGGGCAGCCAGGTTGAACGAGTCCATCGTCCGCACGCCGGGTCCGGCCGCGAGTCGTGCCTCGGCGAGGATGTTTTCCTCGACGTTCGACTGGTCTTGCCACAGGGGGTGCGTGACGACCACCGCCCCACCGTCAGCGTCAACGAAGCCGGGCAGCTGTCCGAACGTCTGCGGGGTACAGCCGAAGTCGTGGCAGTACGCTCCCACCAACTCCTCGGCCCAGGCCGCCCAGTCGATTGGCGCGCCACCCACCCCGGGCCACGCTTCCAAGTCGGGGCCGGAGAACGACCCGTCCAGCCCGCAAAGGTACCCGGGGTCGGCCAGCACTCGGAGTAGCGACAGCCCGAGCCGCCAGTCGAGTAGCCCGTGGTAGTTCATGTTCCGAAAGTGCTGCAGGCACAGCGGGCAACGGGAGTCGCACCGGCCCCGGTGGCTGGGGTCGAGTACCCGTCCGGCAAACGGGTTGGTGCCAGCAAGGACCGACCCGAGCAGGGTGGCGAAGTGGTCATTCAGCCAGCGGGTGAACCCCGCTCCATTTGGCAGCCGGTCGTTGACGAACAGTACCCCGAAATAACTAGCGTCGCTCCCCTGGCCCGGCTGCTGGTCGCGGAACAGGCTACTGATCTCAAGTTCGGCCGGATCCACGTCGAGTTCCGCCGCGACGGCGTGGGTCAGGAGGAACCCCGCCGAGTAGTACGCGGCCCGCACCGCCGACCCACTCCGCATCGGATCGAGGGCGAGGCCATTCAGGTTCGACCGGGGGCCGATCTGGAGGACGTCGGTGGACTTGGCCGCCACCAACGCTATCTGGTCCGCCTGCCCTCGGATCAAGCCGTTGGGCTGAAACTCCCCAGCGATCCATTGTGGGCTGAGGGGGAATGTACGCCGCTGGGTGCCGCGGTAGAAGCCGCAGTCGAACGGCCGCGCGCTGCCCTCGAACAGCCGGCCGGCATTGTCATTCACCCGGTACACCCGCCCGCCCGGTACGAGCCGGAGGGTCGTGTTCAGGCCGGGTGGGTGGTTGACGCCCGGAGCGTTGTCGGAGGCGGTCAAGGCGAGCGTCACCGCATACCCCGGCGGGCGGTCCTGTTCCTCGCCCGCGTCGGCCGCCCGGTCCAGGATCGTCCGGAAACCCGTCGGGATGGCCGTCGGCAGGCACCGAAATCTCGGGTCCGGCCCAGGCTCGTCGGTCCGAGCCAGCCCGCAGTTGTCACACGCCGCTGGGGCCGGAAGGCCGTTGGCGATTAACACGGTATTCCGGCATTGGCCGCACACTAGTAGTTGCCCCGGCGAGGTATACGGGGCCGGGTCGTCGGGCAACTGCCACTCCCGCCGACGGGTGTCCGGGTTGAACCGGACCAGATAAGGGGCGGTCAGCCCGATACTCTGGAGCAACCGCTTGTCCTTAGTCCGCTGGGCTCCGGGAGCGAACTCGACGATCGCCAGGTCGAGTTCTCGGTCGATGGTCCGTGCGGTCTGGTCGTCCCCCTCGGGGGCGGTGAGTTCGTGAAACAGGGATCGGACGCGAGACGGCATGCCGAACATCGGCAGGATCCCACCCTCGGCCAGCCGCTCGGCGAGACCGACCCCGCCGAGTTCGGGGTTGACTACGCACGCATCCACTCTGCCAGCGAGTTCTGACCGAGCGAACTGCACGAGTCGGGCGGCCGGGACGTTCGAGCCGACGGTCAGGGTAGCGGCAACAGTAGGGACATCCGGGTGCGTGCCGAGCCACGCCTCCACGTCCGCCCGCACGCCTCCCCAGCCCGTGGCCGGGCCGAACTGCCCATGGGAGTCCGGCGGGCTGATAGGCCCGGCGCAATAGCCCACGCCAGCGGCGAGAAACGCCCGCCGCAAACACTCCTTAGCCATGAGCCGGAGTGCAATGTCCACCTGGCCCATCGCCAGGAATGGGGCCGCCGGGGCACCGCCGGTGATCTCGGCCGGCGCATCGAAGTGGTACTGGTCGTGGCTGCGGCCCCGGCAGAAAGTCAGTGCGACTGAGAATGGCTGATTCTTTCGCCCAGCCCGGCCGACCCGCTGCTGGTAGTTAAACCGCTCTGGCGGCATGTTGGCGAGGAACACCGCGAGCAGGCTCCCAATGTCGATCCCCACCTCCATGGTGGTCGTGACGCTGAGCACGTCGATCTCATCGACGTGCGGCACGGCCGTCCGCTCGTCGATTTCCTCACCGGGCAGGATTAGGTTCCGGAATAGCCGCTGCCTGAGCGATTGGTCGTCCGTCTGCCCGGTCAGCTCCTCACAATGCAGGCGTAACGGCCGGGCCCGGTCCGTGGCCTTGCGGCCGTAGTAATGCCGGTCCCGAACCTCTCCCGCCCGGGCGTTCGGATCGCCGGGGAGCGGCCCCCGGCAGGTTGTGCAGACCCCCGCGGCGGGCTGGAGGTGGGGCCGGCAGCACCGCGGGCAGACCCACGCCGGGTCGGTCGGGAGTGCGAGTTGGACCACCAATCGCCTGGGGTCGGCCTGCCAGACTGCACCATCTGAGAGGTCCGACACCGCCGTACCTACCGATAGAACGAGCGCGGCGTATTGCTGCCGCCCGCGACCGCGAGGGTTCAGGTCAGGAAAACGGCTGCGGAAGACCGCTTGGAGGTAGTCTCTGACCGGGCTACTGGGTGAGGTTGGTGCCCAGTCTGGGAAGTCTCGCCCGCGGGTCGGCATCGGATCTGGGGGGAGGTACCGAAAGTTGTCGCCTAGCATCCGGATGACGGCTTCGAGAACCTGACCAAAAGTGGCCGGGTCCAATCCGGCCGCTGCTCCACGGGTGGTCAGCTCGCCCTGCGCCATCGCGTGGGTGAGGTATCCGAGGCCTGCCGTCTCGAACCCGAAATAGTCACGGCTGAAAAGTACGCGACAAAGCTCGCGGGCGAGCTTATTCCGCAGCATTTGGTCGCGGCGTACGATCTGCTCGGTGACCAAGTCCGCCCGCCATGCGACCGCGGGTAGCCCACTGAAATCGAAAAATCTCGTCCAGTGCGGCCGCTCGGCCCCGACCTCCACGAACTCGTAATCCCGCGATGGGGAGGCCGGGTTGCAGCCGACCCCGCCGCCGGCCAAGCGGGAGATGAGCAGCGCCATCCGACCGACTTCGTCCTCGGTCAGCGGCCGGAGCGGGACCGTCCGCCAGCCGCCGCGGACGGCCGCCAACTCTCCTTCTGCCTCGTCGCGGGCCCGCTGGACGATCGCCGCGAGGGGTGCCGGCAGCCCATTGGGAACGGGAGCAGCGAGGGTTTCCAGGTGGGCGCGGAGCAGGGCCGCGTCCTCCGGCCGTTGTTCCAAGTAGCGGAGGGCGGCAGCCGAGACAGGCGAGCCAACTGATTCGAGGTCGGAGAGGTACGCGGCCCGGTCGAGCGACACAAGGGCCAACTCGTCGTACGCAGCCTCCCGCAAGAGGTCCCAGAAATGCTCCCGCTCCACCCCGTTGGCCAGCGTGGCGGCATCTTCCCGACTGTCTGTGAACGCAACCAACTTCCGGTCGTCGGTCTCCGGCAGAACCGCGAACAGTTCCTTCGTCAGCACCTGGGTGGCCTTGTTGATGCCGATGTAGAACGGACGGATGCTCGACCGGCGGGCTGCGCTCTGGCGCCACGTCCGGTCCGCCCCGCAGGCGGGGCAGATATGTGGTTGGGCCGCGTACTGGTCCGCCTCCTCGGATGCTGCGTCCACCGCATCGAGGGTGAAGAGGTACCCCGAGACCGAACCGTCCCCCGGCTCGAACCGGACCGTTCCGGTGGCCGGCTCAAGCCACGCTTCGGACCACCGCGCGTTTTCCGGCGGCCGCCCCTGGGGCCAATCCTGCTCGTGCCGCCGCCGCTGGTGGAAGTGTCCCGCCTCGTCGTGGAGTGAGGATTCCCTCCGCGGCCAGAAGATGGCGTAATGCCGGTACGTGCGTTGCCAGATGAACCGGGCCGGCATCCGGTCAGGGAGACCCTCGAGTTCGGGCTCGGTCACGAGCAGTTCGTATCCCTCATTGTGGTCGGACAGGGCTAGACGGTTCCCCCCGAAGAAGGTGGTCCCACATTGGTCGCAGAACAAGAGGTCAAGCACCCGCCCGCCGTCGGCGAAAGTCACCGGCTGGAAGAAGAGCCGACCAGCCGTGCGACCCGGGTCAGCCGGGTCCGGTGTCGCTCGAGCCGTCGCCCACAGCCCCTCGATGCTGCGGAACATCCAGTGCAGCCGGAGGGGCGGGAGGTCAGAGCCGGAGTGGTGGCAAGCCCCACGTGCCACCAAGAACCCCCGCGCGGCCCGGAACCGGTCGGCGTCAGGAACCCCTGGGCCGAACAACCCGGTCACGAACGCGTCCAAGCTTACCGCCCGAACGCGGCCGTCCGACACACAGGCCCCGAGTATCCGCCCGGCCATGTTATTGGCCGCGTGTTCAAACGCCGCGCGAACCCGTGTGAGGGGTGCATCGGGTCCGGGGTGCCCGAGTGCGTCGGCGACCTGCCCGAGCGCAGCATCCCGGACGTCGTCGGGACCGCCCAGGGCGTCCGCGAGTGCCACAAACGGTGCCACGGAGAGCGGGGAGCCAGTGTGTGGCGTCGGTAGGTCGGCGGGGTCGTCCCCGATGATCTGGTCGGCCGCCCAGGCGGAGCCGAAGAACTCGCGGAGGAACCGCTGCCCGGCCTCGTCGTCGCCGAGCGAGGCGCTGGACGCGACGACCCGGAGCTTCGGGTCGCCGGGCACGAGTCCGAGTCGCTCTAGAAACAGCCGGAGAAGATACGCGACCTCTGTACCGGCGGTCCCACGGTACAGGTGGAGTTCGTCCACGACCAGGTGGAACACGCTGTCCGGGCGGGCGAGGTATGCCTTGGTCTGGTCAAATATGGGGGACTCTATTTGCCGCATCAGCATGACGGCGAGCATGCTGAAGTTTGTTACGAGGAGGTCAGGTGGCGACGCCTGGATGTCCCACCGCGAGGTCATCTCGGCCCCGTCGTGCCGGGGGAAGAAGAACCGTGCGTCAAGCAGTCGGTCGAGTTCGTCCGCGGCTGCAGCCCGTTCTGTGTCGCTGGTCGCAGCCGCGAGACGCTGGCTGGCGTTATTGAGTAATCCGTCGAGTTGGACCGAGTCGTTGATGATCTGCTGCCGACGTCGGCCAGCCTCGCCAAGTTTGGACGCATTCGGCTCCCCGGTCGGCTCGGTCTGATCACCGTCCGCGCACCGCACCGGATACCCGGGAACCGGGGTCAGACTGTTGTACCGCGCGAACGAGATCGGGTATGGGATCGCTTGGGCTGCGGCCCACCCCCTGGCCTCGTCCGAATCGAGCGCGACACGAAGCCGGTTGAGCTGATCCTCGACGAGCGCGTTCATCGGGTACAGGACGAGCCCTCGTAGCCCCGGCACTCGGGTTCGGTGGGCGAACCGCTCCTTAACCAGGTGGCCCAGTACCGGCATCAGGAACGCTTCCGTCTTGCCAGACCCGGTGCCCGTCGTCACCACTGCGCTCCGGCCGCCTAAGACGGTCCGAAGCATCTGAACTTGGTGGCGGTACAGCCGCGGTTCGTCCACCCCGAACAGTCCCACTCGCAGGAGGTTCAAAAACGCTACGCGAGCCGCTCCAGTCAATCCCGGCAGGTCGCCATCATCGAGTTCACTCAAGGTGCGATACCCTAGGTACTTCACCCTGGGCTCGAGGTATGGCGATTGGTGAAACTGCCCGGTCTGTCTGAGGAGCTGCAGGCGATCCTCCTCGAGCGACGGAAACCGTGTGCGGAAGGCGGTTTGGACGTACAGGATGAAGTTCTCGCGGAGGCGCTCGAACGCCCCGAGGGGGTCAGTCAGGATCACGACAGGGCCTCCGGTGAGGGCACGGGAACGAGGCACTGGCCGAGTTTGGCGGCCGCAAGGTCCGCGAGTGGCTGGGGGACGGCAGAGTACCGCAAACAGGCGGCTGGGCAGCCGGGCGCGTTCGTGATGCGCACCACTCGTGGAGCGAACCCGCTGCATAGCGTCAAGGCCGTGTCGAACGGGGCCGGGAGACGTGCGCTAAGGGGGATGAATATGGCCTCGCCGTCGTAGTACAGAACGTTACGCACAGCGGCGGCCAGGGCGATGTAACAGCCCCATGCCCGGTCCACGTCAGCAACCCGGTCCCCGCGCCGCAGCCGGTAGGTACGCCGGCTTGTCCGCGGGTCAGTGAACTCGGCCAAGCCATCACCCGAGGCACCTAGGGCTGTCCACCGGACGCTGTCCACATCGAAGTCCCGCCGCTCCCAGTTCAGATCCTGCTGGACCCGCCACAGAAGCGATCTTCGGTATGTATCCACCGTCTCCGCCATCTGTAGCACGCGCCACGCGGCCGGGTCGGGATCGAACCGTGCCTCGACCGCCGCTGCCACGGTCGCCAAGTCATCTACTGAGTCTGTCTCGACGCTCAGCCGGTAGGGGATGAACGGCCCCTCACCGCCGCCCGCGGACGCCGTCGCCCATGCCCCGTGGACACGCCCACAGCTATCAAGGAAAAGCTCTTGGTTGTCGGCCGTCCGGTGCCCAACCAACACTGCCGTTGGCCGACCGGCAACCGGAAGCCGAGCGAGCACCCGCGGAGCGACGCGTACGACACCGCTCCCTTCCGTGAAATCGACCGTGATGTGTCCGAGCGACTGGAGAGTGCTGGTCGTCACCGTCTCAAGGTTGCGAGGTTTGGGCTGACCGCCCGCTAGCCGGGCGTGTAACTCGTCGATGTACCGGCGGCACGTCGGCCAGGCGACTTCGCCGCGACGGCTGAGCACCAGCAGAAGTTCGTCGGACATCCGTCGGTAACTCCGTGCGTGTCAGAGGCGGCCATTGGCCTTGCCGACCAACCCGTCACGCTCGCTGCCCGGCTCTGGCCAATACCGGGGCGATGGCGCGCACAAGCGGGTCCGCTTCTTTAAGGAATGGCACCCCAGGCGGCCCGGTCTGATCAATCGGGAGCGGGAGGAGGCCCAGATCGGCCAAGACCCGCGCGGCCAGTCGGTCCTCAGCCGTGTCGGTGTACTCGGTCGGATACTCCCGGCCGGGGTACTCCTTCGCCCAAGCATCTTCGAATAGCCGCCCGGCCCAATACTCCTGAACGTCCCTCAGAATAGAGGGTTGCTTGAACTCACCCGAACGGGCAGCGACCACTGCCATAAGTAACAACTCCTGCTCACGTGGGCTGAGCCGCACGGTGTCCGGCCCGGCGGCGAGTTGGTCCAGATGGTCGTGCAGTTTCTTCTCGTACTTGGTTGCCGTCAGGTTGAACTGGTCCTGGCCTACGTTCACCCCGCCCTCCGTCTCCATGACCAATTTCAAGGTCTGGTAGAACAGACTGACCAGATACGGGATGCGACCGGTCGCCGCCGTGATCCTGTCGAGTTCATCCCGGTCGAACTCGAACCCGCAGACCCGACGGAACCAATGGTCAACGGCCGCCCGTGTCAGCCGTCGCTGGCCCTGTACCTCGATGGCCGTCCCCCGATTTGCGAGTCGGAGCCCCCAACGGAGTAGGTCCGCTCCGCCCACCATGAACGCCGGTGAGGCGTCGGCCGGGCGGCTGGCAAGCACTCGATCGGCGTCAGCCGGCGAGAGTTCTATGTAGGCGCGGGCATCAACTGCCCGCAGCTCGCCCCGTTGGCTCAGGTCGGCGGGCTGGTACCCGAGCCGGTTCGCGAGCCAGTCGGGGTTCGCCACGGACTGGGGCCAGAGCGTCCCCAGCACGCCCGCCTTGTAATCGCCTAGTCCCAGTTCCTGGTGTTTGCGGAGGACCTCCTCCAGGTCGCGGAGAGCAAGCGGGTGGACCGGATCGCCTCCGGCATCTTCCTCCCCCGCCGGCCCCGTGCCTGGGGCCATCTTGGCCAGAGCCGCCCACGCCTCCACCTCAACCTCGACAAGCAATGTGGCCAAGTGGTACGGGAAGCGGAGCCGGAATATCCCATCCTCGCGGTTGATCAGCGTCAAGAGCTTTCGCTCGTGGAAGTCGGCCAAGTGCCGGTTGATTTCGCTCACCGCCACCTCGGTCGGCTCCGTCCCGTCCGGTCCGCGGGGGGTGAGCCAACCGACTCGCCTGGCAGCCTGCTTGACCTCCTCGCCGCCCTTATCCACCAACTCTCGGAGCCGCCGCCAGATCTCCTGGGGGGCGTTCACCAGAGCGTCCCCGGGGGCCAGGGTTGCGAACGCGAGTAGCGTGGCCGAGAAGACCGCCTGGCCGGCATCATTCCCGTGGAAATTGTTCCGCACTACCGTCCGGATCTCGTCCTGTACCGCCTGGTGGTCGAACACCTCCCGGACGTGTGCCGGGGTGACGACCACGTGTCCCCGGTCGGCCATGTCCGGGTGCTGGCCATCGAGCAACTCAAGCAGCCGCTCGCCGAATCGCAGCAGTACCGCCGGCTGATACCCACAGCGGTAAGCGACTGCCGGTGCGGCGTCTGTGGCGTCGATGCCGAGCCGAGCGAGCGGCCCGGCGATCAGGTCTGCGGCCTCCTCACCCTCCAGCGGGTTCAGCAGCAGCGGGTCGCCCCAGTTCCCCCACGCCCCGCCCCGGGTGTTGGCCTTCCGATAACCGGCGAAGACGAACCGGATGCGGGGTAACCCCTGGCCGTCTACCTCCTTCTGGGCGTCGGACCGGATGCGGAAACTCAGGCACTGCTCCTTGTGGGCGTCGTACTGCTGAAGTTGCCGCTCAATAAACACGTCGGCCTCGTCGAGGATGACGAGCAGGCTGTCTTGCGGACGGGAAACCAGGTACTCGGACAGGGCCGCTAGGAAGGCGTCAGTGGTCAGCGCCACCGGCCCTGTTGGCTCGAATTTAAGTCGATTTTTGAGCTCGGCCAACACCTTTCCGATGATGACCGCGTCGGCGTCGTTGCCGACAATCGGGATCCGCAGCACATGCAGCCGGTTGCCGGACGGTAGGGTGGATCCCTCGTACTTGTCCTCGATAAATTTCAGAAGGGCACTCTTCCCAAGTTTCCGGCCCGAGAACAACCGGGAATACTTGTTGTCCGTCGCAAGCACCTCAGCCTCATCCGCCCGCCCGACGTACATCTCGATCCGGGCTTGGGCTCCGTCGTGGGCGTGGAACGGCGACATGGTCGTCCATCGCTGCTGTTCTAACATCACCTCGAGCAGCCCGATGACGAGGTTGATCTGCCGGCCGCCAGGGTTGAGCAGCCGGCACAGGTCCACGCTGTCGAGTACAGCCGCGGTGGCCTTCCGCTGCCGCAACTCCTGCAAGAGCGCAGCTCGCAGGTCAGATTTGATGCCCGGGGCGAGTACCCCGACCAACTTGGTGGCGTGGTTGGCGGCGATAAGGTTCGCGGTCTGCTGGACGAGCCCAGGATCCTGGTATCGCGTCGGTGGGGTAATCAGCACGATCTCTTCAGACCGGGTGAGCTGTGGGAGGAAACTCGGATTCAACCCCTGGCGGGCCACATACTCCCGCATCCGCTGACACGGCATCCGGAAGAACGTCCGCTCGCTCTTGCCTTGCTTCCGGAGTTGTTCCCCCTCCCCGCCGAAGGTGTCTGCGAACACGACATCGGCGAATCGGGTCCGGAGCGGCTGGTCGGCCGTGAGCACCCCCGAGTGGCCTTCCAGCCATGTTTCGATGAGGCCGCCAATCTCCCCCTTAGACCGGCCGGTTGGGTCGAGTCGACGGCGGTAGTCGCGGAGGGCCTCGACCGGGTTGGCGAACCGGACCGCGGCCTCCTTTCGCCACGCGGTCTGGCGGCGGCCGGCGGAAGGGGTTGCTTGGTCCCGCGGCGACTCGTTCCGAAGGTAGACAGCGTCGGCAAGCCGTCCCTCGCGGAGAGCCAGGAGGATGTCGTCCGAGGCTGGGTGACAAGCTTGGGTAACGGCCTGGCGGATGGAAGCCAACTCGTGTTCGAGTAGCCGGTCCGTGTACTCGGCCATTAACACAAGCCAGTTGCGGAACAGGAGTTCGCTTCCGGCCTGGACGGCCTCGTCCTCCGACACGGCTTTGAGGCGGTCAGTGGCGTCACGCAGTACCGCGTTTACGGCCCTCTCATCCCGCGAGGCCAGGTCGGCGAGCCGCTCCCATCCCCGCCGGAACCGCGCGAAGGCTTCGGCCGTCTCCGCGGCGACGGCGTTTCGGGCAGCGCGGACCTTGGCCTGGTCGGACGGATTGAGGTGGGGGACGAGTGGGCCGAGTACGTCGTATCGCTGCATGCGGATCAGGGCGCGAGCAAGCCGTTCAAGGAAGTCAGCACCGACCGGGTCGCAAGGGGTCGGTGGTGTGGGGTCTAGGAGTATGGCGGCTGCTGCCCCCGGAAGCTTGATGTCGGCGACAGGGATGACGTCCGCCTCGCCCAACCCCGAGAGCTGGGCCGGTTCGATCGCGACGCACCCGAGGAGGGCTGGGTGGTCAAGGAGGTCAGCCGCGGTGAGCCCAACCCTCACGTCCGCCCCCACCCGATAGGCGACGAGGCGGTCAATGAGCAGCCGACACGCCTCCTCGAACGGGTCTGCGAGCGGTGCTTCAGCCTGGAGCCCTTCAGCCCGCGCCGCTAACTCGTCGTCCGAGACCGCACGTTGTCGGTCGCCCTTTCTGGCCACCCGAAGTTTGCGGTGCAGGTCGTTCACCCCGGCCGATTTCTCGGCGATGGACCGGGCTGCCCGGTCCATCTTGTGCCGGTCGTGGTACTTCGCCTTGTGCTCGTCAGCAATGTCCTTATGGACCTTTTCGAGCCGCCCGATCTTCCGTCCCATCTCGTCGGGATCCCAGTCCTCCCGGCCGCCTTCGGTCAGTGGGTAAAGCGGCTCTAAAGTCGCCCGCGCCTGTGCGACGAACTCGTCCCAGGCCCGGCGGCAGTGACTCCGCTCGATCTTCCCACCCGCCCCGCTCCAGAGCCGTCGGACCTCAGCGTGTAAATCCTTCCGGGCAGCCGCTAAGGCCTCGGTCAGCGAGTCAATCCGAGACCCAGACGCCGTTACCGCTCGACGGACCTCGTCCGTCGGGCGGTCGGTGGACCGCCCGACACGGAGTAACAGATAGAGCATCTGGCGGAGCCCGCCTGACGTGAAGCCCGTGGCGTCTAACCACTCATCGACTTCGTCGTGGGCGGGTGGGAGGTCGCGAGACGGGCGGATCGCTTCCAGACACAGGCGGAGTTTCCAAACGCGGGTTGGGACGAGACGGCCGTCACTCGCGGCCAGCCGGAGTTGAAGTACCCCGTCCATCCCCAGGCCGACCGCGTCACGAGGGTTGAGCCAGAGTCGCGCCCAGGTCTCGACTTCGTCCGGCGTTGGAGCGCTTTCGCACCCAAGTAGGTGAGCTGCCGCAGCGAATACCTTTGCTCGCCCGAACCGCTCGCTCTCGATCGACTGGAAGAGAGCCTCGGTGAGATTTGCTCCGAACGACTTCGCGTCCAGCCACGGGGCCGGTTCGCACTTACCCTGGGGGGTGATCCAGCGAGTGTTCCGGAACGCTTTGAACGTGGCGACGGCCGAGTCGAGGGCGGGCGGAGCGACGAGCCGGCCCCTGCCGAGAATGACCTCGGCGCGGATTTCGGCCACGGCTGTCGAATTCGGACTGATCGGCGCGTGCAGTTGCGAGGCTACCGGCTGAACAGTCTCGACAGGCACGAACGCAGCCAGCGGCGGGGATACCTCCGTGACCGGCTCCGCCCCATTCCCACCTGATACTGCCGACCGGTCGCCCGGCGGTGCGGTTGCCTCGTTCGAATTATCTGTGTCGGGATTCGGAGGGGCCGGCGGCTCGGAGCAGGGCAGGTCGGCGGTCGAGGTCGGGCGATCTCCTTCGACCGGTGGGAGGCTTGAGGTGCCTCGCTGCTCCCCGGCTAGGCCCTCATGTGACTGTGACCACTCTGCGACCGATGCCTGACCGGGCGGTGTCCACTGCTCACGCGTGACCGCCTCCAGGAAGTCGGCGAGGGCGGGAGTCATCCCGCGGATGTCCTCGAGGGCCTGCTCCGCGGCGTCCCCGGCCGTCCAAAACCATTCCAGCCAATCTCGGCCGTCGGTCGGACCGGGCAACGGCCGCACGTCCGCAGGAGAGACGGCTCGGAGTTCGGCAACAGCTGTCCGACGTAGGGCGTTTAGACGCTCGCGGACCTTCGCCAAATGGTGGCCGACGTGCCCACCGTCGAGGTGCGACGCCAGTTGGTGCAGCGGCGCAATCGCCTCGGCTCTGATCCTCGATTCAATAACTGCGCGTGCAGCGGTGAGCAGGTCGAGCAACCCGGCCCGGTCGTCCCATTCGGTGGTGATACCGACTTCCTCGCATACCCGGCGGGCGTCGCTCCTCACGGCCGCCGCTTCGGCCATGAATGTCTG
The DNA here is from genome assembly GCF_059499385.1 of Limnoglobus sp. Lineage (NCBI taxonomy): Bacteria > Pseudomonadati > Planctomycetota > Planctomycetia > Gemmatales > Gemmataceae > Limnoglobus > Limnoglobus sp. The sequence goes on from NZ_JCABYM010000041.1 coordinate 64,686, forward strand.
AACTAGGGCCGCCAAATCAACTCCGTCTGCCGGGGCCGAGGAGAGCTGACCGGCGAGTCCTGACTGGATATGGGTGACGAGATGATCGAGTGCGGCGATCCGCTTGCTGACCAATTGCTGTAATTCGAGAGGGCTCATGGCGGATGTGACTTCTTGTTGATCTGAGGTCTGGGGGACGACCGAATCCTCGACCGGGGGGATGTGGGTCGATTGAGGAGGCGGTGGGCATGTGTCGGGCCCTGGTGACGTTGCTGGCACGACGGTGACACCACCGACGCCCGTTTCTGCACAAGTCCCGGTGTCCCCGTCCGGCAGAATGTCTGCGGTAGAGGTAGGAACAGGACCGCGCGTGACGAGCGAGTGAAAGTCGAAGCATGGCAGGCCGGACGCCTCCACCCACCCCCCACACCATCCGGGCGGCCCCGCCGTGGGGCAACCGAAGCCGTCGAGCACGACGCGGAGGTGGGTCGGGCCGCCAGCGTGAGCCACTTCTACGAGTGTGAACGACGCCTCGGCGACCGTCACTCCACCGCGAACGGCCCGGACCCGCACGCTTCCAGGTCCGGTGGACAGGGGTAATTCGTACACCCCATCCCCATCCGCGTCATCCACCGGAATGAGTGGCACTTCCCCCGCCTCGACGGTGACAGCCACCCGGTCGCCGCCGAGTTCAAGACGCGGCGGGGCGAAAGCGTGATACTCCTTACCGCCGCCCCGCCGAACGCGCAGGCCACCTTTCAACCGCAGTTCCGGCTCGACGTCCTCGGCCCCGCCCGGGAACTCGGCCCGCAAGGTGGAGTCTGCGGGAACTGCATCGATGCGGTATAAGATCCATTTAAATGGCAGGCACGCGTGTTCTGTTCGGTAGGACGTGGCAGGCAAACGACGGAGCCAGCCCTCGACCGCCGCCCGTTCGGGCGACCCGGCGGCCACCCAGCAACCTCCAGACGCCGGAAGTTGATCGCCCTCAACCAAACCACCAAGCCCGTACCGGGTCGCCGGAACAAACACACGGACGCTTCGTCCGGAGAATCTAAGCCGCCGGGGGCCACTCGTTGGGACACCGGTCCACACGCAGTCTTTGTCCCAGTCAAGTCTCGAAGCGTCGAAATCATTCCCGTCCTCTGTTCGAACGATTGGCGACCACCCGGCAGTCGGGGTGGCGACGAGTGCCGGCCGTCCGCTTACGGACTGGTACCGGACGGCTCGAACCTCGCCATCGATTGCACTCTCGAACCTGAGCCGGGCCAGTAACTGGTTGCCCCGCCTCACCAGGAACGGCACCAGGTCGGCCGATCTTGGCAGGACGGCGACCGTCCGGCCGGAATCCTGGAACTGCGACCGGCAGGTACCATCCCACGCCCGCAACTCCCGCCGCAGGTCATCTAGTACGAAGCTTTCGAGGTCGCCGCCCGCCGCGACCGCCCGCCGGGTCCGCCCGCTCAGACAGGACCCGCCGAACTCGCTCACGATCTGCCGGAGGCGGGCCGGTGGGGCAGGTGAGTGGGGAGTTATTTCGCTGGCCGCGAACACCCCTGGAAGGCGGCTCCTCTCCTCCTCCGTCATGATCGCCTGGGCCCACGGTATGCTGACGTGCGCAAAAGCTCCGAGCTTTAAGGCCCGGAAGACGCCAAGCTGCCCTCCCTGCGATTCCCGGCTCCATGTTTCGAGCGCGCACCAAAGCCGATCCATCTGGTCGAACCCCGGATACATGGTCGGGGTCGTCGTCCAAGACCGGATTGGGAAAAGCGACCAGAGATTCCTGTGGTAGCTCTGGTTGGCGTCCTCCTCGAGCGTGGCGACAAAGACCAAGACACCCAAATACCCAATGAACGGAGGGTAGCAATGGGCCGGGCAAGCGGCCCTGCGATCGACCTCCGGCCAGCTGGCGAGAAGGGAGCTGGCGTACTCGCACACGTTATCAGTGCGCTTCGGGTACGCGGCCAGTCCTTGTGCGGCGTGGCTAGCAAAGTCCGCAACCGAGAGACCGTGTGGGCGGGCGAGCGCGGTGAGCAGTTCGCGAGTGACGTTAAGGCGCACCGTCTGGCCAGCGCGGGCCGGGTTGAAAAAGTGTTCGGCGAGAAGGCGGGTCCAGGTGTCAAACGGACGGCCGGACATGGCCACTCCGATGTTTCTGTCGTACTAAGTTCAATCCCTTCCGGACGAAAGGGTGTCAGGTCTCAAGCTATGTCGGACCGCGGCAAGCGATGCGGTCTGGTTGATTTATCGGTAACGCGCAGAACGGCCCGAGGGGATCTCGGTACTGTAGAGCAATCATTCCACGCCTGCGAGAAGCTGAGCAGGTGCTATTCGTGCGACGATTTGGCTGATGCGTTTTCCGCCTGCCCCTTTGCCTCGGCCAGCTTCAGAAACTCGGTGTGGATCTCGGGGTGCCGCTGGGACAGGTACCGCGCCACGCGGGTGTTCTCCGTGAGCCGCTTGAGGTAGCCGGCGACCACCACCAGGTGCAAGGCGTTTCGCCCGTGCGACTCCTCGATGAGCCGGAACTCGCGCGACTGGGACGCCATCTCGTGTTCCATGCGGGCGACGTCCTCGGGCGAGAGCCCACGGACCTCCTTCCCCCTCTCCCCGTCGACGAGTTGCTCGGCCGGGGAGGTCGCCACCAGACACTTCACGTACCCGACCGAGAAGTTGTCGGCCGCACACATCAACTCGGCGATCTCGATCTGCCGCATCGGCCGGACCTTCCGCAACTCCCGCAGGGCGTTCGCGGTCGCCCGCCGGTCCCGGAGGAGATGGACGGCTTCCGGGCAGATGCCGTCGAGCAACTCCCGCTTCTGCCGGATGCTGGCGACGTCCACGTTCAGCGACCGGGCGATCCGCTCCTCGCTCACCCCGGACTTGATCGCCCGCAGGATCATGAAGTGCTCCTGGATGGCCGACAGCCGGTTCACCTTGTGGTTGTACGTGAACCCCTCGTCGTCCCCGGCCACCAGGCACTTGGCCGCCGCCGCCCCGAGGTCCTTGAGGATCAGGAGCCGGACGTGCCCGTCGAGCAGGATGTACCGCCCCCCGGCGTCCGGCTGGGGGAACACCACCAGCGGCTCGATCAGCCCGAGTTCCCGGACCGACGCCTCGATGCACCGGAACTTGACCGACTTCCGTGCCGCGTCGTCCAGCCGGCGGGTCGGCAGGATCCGGTCGAGCGGCACCTCGACCACTTCGGGCTGACACGCGAGTCGGACGTTGGCGTTCACGGCTTCCCCCGGTGGGCGGCGAGTTGGTCGGCCAGGTACTCGGGCACCGAGTCCAACCCCTCGGCACGCAGTAGGGTCACGAAGTGGTCGTCCTGGAACAGCTGCTTGAGGGCGGACACCGCGAACAGGAGCCGGGTCTCGCAGATCTTGGCCTTCTGGACGACCAGCTTCTGCCGCACCGTCTCCTGTTGGAACGTCCGCAGCACCGCCTCGGCCGAGACCGGCCGGTCGCCCGCCGCCCGCCGGCCCCGGCGGGGCTTCTTCCCGCCGGCCCGCCGCTGGTCGATCAGCCGGCGGGCCCGGATGAGCGCCCTCCCCCGGAGGTCGTTCCGCTCGTACGCCTCCTGCAGGACACGCTGCACCGCCTTGTCGTCGGACGTCGCGATGGTGATGGCGACGTTCACCGGCAACTGCCCCTTCTCGACCGCCGCGAGCAACCGCTCCTCGCCGCGGTCGAGGAGGACGAGGACCCCGCGGACATACGACGCGTCCAGGTCCGTCTTCCGGGCGATCTCCGCGTGCGAATACCCGCGCTCCTTGAGCGCCCGGACGTCCCGCACCAACTCGACCGCCGAGTGGGACCGGCGGGCCAGGTTCTCGGCCAGGCTCATCAGCATCAGCTCCTCCCGGGTGCCCTCCACCAGCACCGCCGGGATCTCGGCCTGGCCGAGGGTGACGTACGCCTCCAGCCGGCCCTGGCCGCACACCAGGTCGTACCTCGGCTCGCCGTCCCGGGATTCGGCGGCCGCGACCGTCACCGGCCGCTTCAGCCCGAGCTTGGCGATGTTCCCGGTGATCTGGGCGAACTTCTTCTTCCCCCGCGACCGCGGGTTGAGCACGTTGATCTGGCTGACCGGGATCATCCGCACCCGGGGGTCGTGGCGGACGGTCATGCGGGCACCTCGATGGGGCGACGCCGGGCGAGGGCGTCGAACTGGTCCAGGGTGTCGAACTGGTACGTGTCCAGGTGGGCCCCGTTGGCCTCGCACAGCAGCAGGCGGTGGGCGTCGATGTCCATGAGCGGGAGCAGGTAGTAGTCGGCCGGGCGGGCGTTGGCCGGGTCCATCCGGGCCAGCACGGTGATGTCCGGGGCCACCCGCCGGTCCAGCCGGACGACCCACCGGAGCGACCCGGCGGGCGTTCGCCGACACCGAGACACGACCAGGGTGGCGCTGTACTCGCGGTTGATGACCAGCAGTCCGGTCGCGGCGTCGTGGGCGACCGTCGCCCCGGCCCCGCCCAGCCGCCGGGTCAGGTCGGCGACAAGACCGCCGTACAGGGTCCGCAAACCGCGGTTGACCTCGACGTACCCGTAGTCCCGCGCCGGCGCCAGGCCGGCCAGGCGGAGGGCGTTCAACAGGCCTCCGAACCGGGACCGGTACGCCGCGGCCGACGGCATGGCCTCGTCGGCGTCGATGGCCCGGGCCGAGACGACCGCGACCGCCTGCCCGAGCCGCCGCAGGTGGTCGAGCATGTCATCGGACGACACCCGGCGGGTCCGCTCGCGGATGATCCCGCGGGCGACGAAGAAGTCCTCCGGGGGAACGACGGGCTCGAACGCCCGGTCCGAGCGGACCCACATGTCCGGGGGGTTCCCGACGTGCTTCTTCTTGAGCTTGAACGAGGTGCGGTTGTAGACGTTGTTGCCGATGTACTTCTCGTTCGTCAGGAGTTGGTTGACCGTCCCGCGGGTCCACGGCCGGCCGAGGTCGGTGACCAACCCCTGGTCGTTGAGGGCGGCCGCGATCTCCGTCTCCCGCTTCCCGTGCCGGGTGAACTGCTCGTACACCCACCGGACGACCGCGACCTCGCCGTCCGGGCCGGGGACCAGGATTACGCGGTCGGTCTGCAACCCCTTCCGCTCCCCGCGGGGCAGAACGCCCTTCCGCTCGCCGGTGTGGCTGACGAGCATCCGGCGGAGGCCGTACCCGGGCGCCCCACCCTGGCGGTAGCCGAGTTCGATCAGCCGGCACTGGCCCTGAAACACCTTGGCCGACAACTCCCGGCTGTACTCCCCGGCCATCGCCCGCTTGACGCTCTTGATGATGGTGGCGGCCGGCCCGCCATCGTTCTCGAACTGCTCGGCGCAGTAGTGGACCTCGATCCCGGCCCGGCGGCACAGGTACTCGTAGTACGCGCTCTCGTCGGCGTCCTGGAACCGGCCCCACCGGCTCACGTCGTACACCAGGATGGCCCGGTACTCCGCCCGTCCGGCCTGGACGTCGGCGATCATGCCCCGCAGTGCGTCCCGGCCGGCGGCAGTCAGCCCGCTGCGGCCCTCGTCGGCGTAGGTGCGGACGACCTCGAACCCGCGGCGGCGGGCGTACTCGTCAATCGCATCCTCCTGGTTGGCGGTCGAGTACTGCTGGTGCTCGGTGGACATGCGCACGTACTGGGCCGCCGGGACCGGCGCGCCGGGGGTGGTCCCGGCGGGGTGGTTGTTGTCGGTCATGTCGGTCGTCGGGGTTGGGGCAGCGGTGTCGGTAGTGCTGACCGGATTATGCGGCCAGCCGGTGGCACGGCGCGGGTGATCCGCGTGTGATCTCGGTGTGAAAACGCACCCTACGTGGGGAGCCTGAGTGCGTACCGGCCGGGTGACGACCCGTCGATGGCGTCCGCCAAGTCGCCCAACCCGGCCCCGCGGAGCTTCTGCCGCAACACCTTCACCACACTCCGCACCGCTCCCTCCGAGCGCAGGCCGCCGTCCCAGACGTCGGCCAGCAGGTCGTCGTGGGTGACGTAGCAGTTCGGCCGGCGGGCCAGCCGGACGAGAAGGCGGAACGGGAGGGTGTTGCCGAGGAAACAGGCCCGGCCCCGGAAACTGACGGTCAGCAGGGCCTCGTCGACGACCGGCTCCGGTCCGGCCGTGGGCTGCCCGGCAGCCGTGTGACGGGCGAGGTAGTCGAGCGGGTCGAGAGCCAGCTCGTCCGAGAGGAGGGCGTACGTCTGCTCCATGAGACGCATGGTGGCGGCGTACGACTCGGCTAGTGCGCGGAGGGAACGTCGGACAGATTCGCGGCGGTCGGCGTCCATGAGGGGCCCGTGATGCGGGTGAACGGGCCCACCGGGGCTGGCACCAGCGACTCGACGGCAGGCCCCTCGCGGAATCGGTGGCCAACCTGCGGCAGATGGTAGATAGCCGGAAGATCGTTCAGGGCACAGTGAACTGGATTCCTCTCCTCCTCTCGTTCAAGACGCGAAGGGAATGCAGTACCACCGCGTGTCGGGACAGGCTACTGCCATGAGCCCCACCCCGAAAAACGGCGACCGACGGCGACGGGATCGCCTGCCGGGCGCGGTGCGGCGCCGGCCCGGCGGCGAATTCGGCTACAGCAGTTCGAGGTCAATGTACGTCCGCGGGTCGAACGGCACCGGCTCGCCGCACGTGGCGCACGCGCGGGACTCGGGCTGGAAGTCGCTCGGGAATCCGTGGACCTTGGCCGCGTCCTCGCCGCAGACCACCTTCACGCCGCTACAGGGGGCCGTGAAGTGCCCGTTGTCGTACCGGAGGCCCGTCTGTTCCCCCGCAAAGAAAATGAGGTTCTTGCGGCCCTGCGTGTCGATTTCCAGGCACCCCGACGCGGCGGCGGCCACCAGGTGATTCTGGTAAGCCCCCCAGCTCGGGTCGGCGAACACGGAATTGACCGGATACACGCCGGTCGGCTGGGTGTGCTTGACGTACTTGTCAAGCTGGTACTGGCCGCCCGGTGCAGCGGGCGGGGTCACGGGCGTGACGTGACCGGCGCGCCGGGCGCATCGGTGGCAATAATAGGTGCTCATTCCCGCGGTCTATCTCCCCTTCTTCGTTAGCGAACCCGCCGCCCCGGCTCCGTGCCGGCGCGGCCGATCAGAACCAGTTGATCTTGCTGAGCAGCTCGGTCTCAAACTTCGACGCCGTCTGCTCGAACCTCGGGTACGACCCCCGGAACAAACCGGCCTTGATCGGCCCCCACTGGTCGCGCTGTTGCTCGGCCTCCGTGCGCAGCTCGGTGTATGGGCTGTCCGAACTCATCCTGCTGCTGTGCTTCCACCCGAACCGGCCCACCGGGCCCCAACCGTGTCCCGTCAGGTCGGCGTACAGCCAGGCCCGGAGGATCTCGTAGCGGTCGAAGAGTTGCTCATAGCTGCCGCCGAGGAACAGCAGGTCCTCAAGCACCGGCTGCAGGGTCTTGAACAGGTACTCGCTCTCCGGCGTGTAGTGCTTCTCGTGCCCGGGAAGACACTTCCAGGCATTGGTCTGTGTGAGGTCGAGCATCGCATCCACGATCGGCACGATGATGGGGACTGCCGTGTTGCCGATCCGCCGCGTTCGGGTGTCGACCTTCTTGGTGTGGACGGCAACGAACGCGGCGTAGTTCTCGGCCGACAGGGCCGCGATGCCGGCGGAGTAGGCGAGCAGCGACAGCGGGTACCACCGCATCCCGAGCCAAAGCGTGCTCCCCCCCAGCGGCTTGACACAGTTGTCGGACATGCGGGCCATCAGGGTCGTGAGCGTCGGGATCTGGTCGGCCGTGGCCCACTTGCCCAGCAGCACCGCGTTCGCCTGCAGCGGCCGGATCGCGTCCTCGTAGCTCTTCAGCCGGGCGGCGACGTCCGCGCCGGTCGCGTTCGCCACGTGCAGCGGGAACTTTTCGTCGCTGGTCTTCAGGATCGCTGCACGGACGTTGGCGCTCACCAAGTCGTCCAACTTGATGCGGAAGCGGGGCTCCGACAGGTATTCCTTGACTAGCCCGAGCTGCTGCTCCTCGGTTGTCGGATCGTGTTGGTCGATGAGCGTCGCGGGCACCTCGACCACGACGTCGGTTCCCTTCGTCGGGTTGTCGGCCAGGGCATCGGCCGGCAGCTCACTGAAGATGAAATCGCCGTCGCCGTCGATAAAGCCGTAGTGGGGCGTTTGGTCCGAGTGGTGATCCGTGGCGACCCGGTCGTACACGTAGGCCATCACACCGTTCGCGGTGATGAACCCGCTCTTGGACGCGGCCTTCCCGGCCAGAGCCTCCAGCAGGTGGCCGGTGAAGATCGAATGCCCCGGCCGCGGGCCGCCCTCGTCCGCGACCAGCTCGTCCTCCTTCCCGGCGGTCAGCACTTGCCGGGAGTACCGGCGGAGCATGTCCTTCAGAAACCGGCGGCTGCCAGGGGCGACGTGGCGCTTGACCGCCAACCCTCCGTAGCACGCGTCCATGATGAACAGGACGTGCTTGGCGGGGATCATGTCGGCGTTCCGCGTCAGCTCGTCCCACCGTATCAGGGTGGCCAGCTTGTCGCAGTCGCCATCCGCCGGCACCAGGTAGCCGACCTCACCCCGGTTCCCCGTGACCGTCTCCCCGTGCCCCGCGAAGAAGACCAGCAGCCGGTCGTCGGGATCGACGGCCCCGGCCTCGGAGTGTGCGAGCAGGGCATCGAGGATGGCCTTCCGGGTGGCCTGGCCGTCGAGGAGCAGCGTCACGTTCTCCTTGGGAAACTGGAACGTATCCACCAGCACGCCGGCGACGGCCTGTGCGTCGTTGCGCGCGTAGCCCAGCTTGCTGCAGTGCTGGTAGTCATTGATCCCGATCACCAGCGCCCAACTGGACTTGTACTTGGGCTCGTAACTGACTTTCACGGCCACCCTGCACCTCACTGGGAACGAGACCGGCCGGGGGCCGCAAGCGGCCCCGCGGCACCACGTGGACAACGCCGCCGATCAGGACACGGCAAAGGGGAAATGCACCAGGCGGCGGACCGGCGGCATCTCCGGGTGCTGCTGCGGCTCCATCGCCATCGTGCGGGCCTTGGCGGTGGCGAACGCCGCGTCCAGCCGCAGCACCGCGTTCCGCGGCTGCCGGCTCACCCACTCGCCCGCCGCCTTCAGCAGGTTGAACGTGAACAACCCACCGTCGTCGTCGTCGTCGGCCGCCGTCTGGTTCTTGTCGCAGGAGTACAGGTAGACGGCCCCCTCCTCGGCCCCCGACACCGACGAATCGAACAGCGCGCGGCACCGTACCCGGTCGTCGTACTCGGAGAACGCCTTGGCGCGGTACGTGAGCGCCTCCTTGATAAGCTCCGACGGGATGTCGACGATCAGGTTTCGGCAGCAGTCGGCGACGATGGTGCACCGCTTGTTGCCCGGGTTCAGCGCCTTCACCCGCAGGTCCTCGCCGTCGCGCAGGCAGACCACCGTGTCGTGCCCGCCGTACTCCGCCTTCACCATGTACCCGTGCCCGGCGAACGCGGTGAACGCGTAGTCGCAGCTGGTCTGGTGGGCCAGGTACGGCTTCAGCTCGGCGTGGGTCGGGTTGCTGAACGTCTTGATCTCGTTCGGCTCCCACGCCCCGCCTTGGTTGGACAGCAGCCACTCCCGCAGCTTCACCACGTCCACCTCGGTCCCGGGCAGCGGGCGGTGGTCCTTCAGCTTCGGGGCCGCGATCAGGATGGCGAACCGCTTCATCACTTCTTCCTCTGGCACTGGGTGTGAACGTAGGTGACGTACTCGTAGAACGCCTCGGAGTAGCCGCCCTTCAAATTCTCGTCGTCGCTGGTGAACCACGTGTAGTGGCGGCAGATCAGCTCATCGACGTGCAGGATTTTGCGGACCGCGGCGTGCCGCCAGGCCTTGCTGAAGAACCGCGGCCAGTGCAGTTCCCAGGCCCGCTCGATGGTGTTGAACAGCAGGCAGCAGTAGTTCTCGTACCGGGCGCGGTTGTCGTCGTCCGGGTCGCCGTCCTTCTTCCACGCCGCGCAGTAGCTGTCGCGCTCCAGGTACGGGTACTCCATCGACATCTCGATGAGCTTCTGCACCTGGGCGTCGATCGCCACCCGCTGCTGCCCGCGGGTCTTGAGCGTCCCCGAGATCCACCCGCCGACCGCCCCGATCAGGAAGGTGGCGCCCTTCTCCAACCAGTCGGTGTGGGCCGCGGCCTGCGGGGCCGCGTCGGCGAACAGTTCCAACATGATCCGCGATCTCCTTTCCGCGCGGCCGGGCCGCGCCAGGGCCTTGGGTCAGTAGCGGATTGCGAAGGGATAGAACCGGCTGAGACCGCCCGGCAGGGAGCGGGGCTGCTGCTGGGGGTTCTCGCCGGTGGTGAACGTGGCGGCCGCGTTGAACGCGTTGCGGACGGAGAAGTAGTAACCGGGCTTGGGCACCCACCGCTCGGCCGCCTGAACGAAGCCCAGGGTGAACAGCCCGCCTTGGCCGTTCTCGTCCTCGGCCGCCGACTGGCCGATCGAGCACGAGTACAGGTAGTGGGTGCCCGCGGCGCAGGTCCCCACGAGGCGGGCAAACTCCCGCCGGGCGGCGGCACGGTCGTCGTGCATGGACATCTTGATTGCCTTCTCGACCCGGTTCTCGACGAGCTGGCGGGGGAGGAGGACGGTGAGGCCGCGGCAGGCGTCAATCAGCACGGTTGCCCGCGGGTTTCCCGGGCTCAGCGACCGGGCCGGCATCTCCTCGTCGTCGTTCAGGCAGATGCGGGTCTGGCCGCCGGCCTTGGTGACGACGTGGTGGCCGTGCCCACTGAAGGCGCCGAAGAAGTAATCACACTTCTTCGCCTTCTTTAGCTGCTCCTCGACCGCGGCGACGGTTGGGTGACTCAGGGTGACAATTTCGTGATCGTTCCAGGCGCCCCCCCTGGGGCTGCGGAGCCAGCGGCGCAGGAGCCGCACATCAGCGCGGGCACCAGGAAGATCGGGGTGAAATGCGAGTTGGGAGGATTCGATCAGGAGGGCAAACCGGCTCACAGCAATGACCCAAGAACCCGCCGCACGCGCGGCGTAAGCAGCCGGTGAGACCGGCACCTGAGGGGACTGAGGAGGTGATGTGAGAAGGGCTGGGCGGGCAGGTCGCCGGGAGTGGAGGCGGCCGGGCTCGTCACGGTCCATCACGCCATCGTCGAGGCTTCCCCGTGCCCCGAAAATCCGGCCGACGCGATTTGCGGGATTTTCCCCTTTACCCCGCGAACCCGTTCTATACTTGTGTCGTAGTCACTACAGCTGGCATTGCGCACCGTGTCGGTCTGGTGTGCCCTCATTATAGAGCACCTCGTGTGCCGCCGTTTGCATTTCTGAACGGGTTTTCCGATCTACATCTCTGCCAACACTTTGCGACGCTCTTCACGGTATCTACACAGATGGACACTTGGTGAACGGCCGTTATATTGGCAGTCGCCCGAGCGTATGACATGCCAGGTTGACAGGCGGCTCGCGCGTCTGATCAAAGTACCGGAAGGAGCTGCGGGCCGGGCTCGACGCCGGCTGTCGTCGCCGTCGGCCAAGCCGTGCGATTAAGCAACCGCGCATCCGGGATATCACACTGATTACCCCTAATGTGTCCTTCCACGTCGCCTCCTGGACGCGGGGGGGGGGCGGACTTGCACCGCCGACCTCTTGGTTATGAGCCAAGCGAGCTGCTACTGCTCTACCCCACTGCGGCGGCCCCTACCACCACAGGTCTGCTCGCGCAAGCGAGGAGATTATTTGTGCACGGAATCATGCACGGAATGGGGTGGAAAATGGACAAAAACGTGGGATCCGTACAAACCGTGCGATGGCGAAAGTGGCTCAGTTTCTAGTAAATCGCGAGAAGTCGGCGGGCCGCGGACCCTCCAGTCCGGGAAGTGGCCGAGCAGGATGTACGACAGGTTCGTGCCGGTCCCCTTCACGCGGTTGTTCGCCACCTGCGCCGACCGCACGACCTTCGTGCCGTACAGGTCCACCGGCCGGTCCGCGCCGAGGGAGCGGGTGTCCCGGAACAGGAACGGCCCCTTCGCGTCGGCGGCGCTCACCGCGTCCGCCCGGCGGTTGAGCAGGGCCGCGTACATCGTCTTCCGCATCACCCACGCGGTCGGCGCGTCTACCGCGTCCGGCAGCTTCGCCTCCATGTCGGCCACGTCCGCCGGGGTGAACGTGTTCCCGTTCGTGCCGACCGTCCCGGCCGTGTGCGCCGTGATGCCGCTGTACGTGATGACGCCCTTGATCTGCGTCGAGCCGCTGCCCTCCAGCATGGCGAGGTCGGCCTTGATCGCGGCGGCGCGGGCCATGTCGAACCGGACCATCCCCTCCGCCGACGGCGACGCGAACCGAAGCAGCTCGTTGTTCAGCTTCACTAATCAGACCAAAGATGATCTTGCTATTTTACCTACTGTTGGCTGCGAAAGGACGGAAAGTGGTTGAGAACCGATGTGCCTTGCTGTGAAAACGCCTTTTCGCTTCATTCCGACCAACCTTCCGGTTATCCTGTCGTCATGGCAACAGCACTCCTTCTGGCCGTCCTGAGAAGTACCAGAGGCGATCAATGACAAACTCAGCGAACGAGACTGAAAGCACCGGACGAGAAGACAAAAACATTCTAGTCAAACATGGTATACTGCACGGCTCATTTGGGGTAATAGCTGGGGCGATTTTCGGAAGTCTGATTACAGTATTTGGTACATGGCTATTGACGAAGAATCTGCACTTGACGTATAGCGACGGCCAAGTCGTAATATTCAAGGGAGACAAAAATAAGTTTGGAATAGCAACATGTCAAGTAGAAAACGACGGCGATAAAGAAGTAACCGACTTAACTTGCGAGATTAAGACGCCAAATGCTAAAGTCACCGAAGTAAAGGTTGTCCCCGACAGTATTAAACATGAGGCAATTGCGACAGTAGATAAAATTGTGATAAAAGTGGACTATTTAAACCAGGGCGAAAAACTGACCGTATCAGTTCTAATGGACAATGCAGGCGATGTTGGTGAACACCTTGAGGTTACAGCACGAGGAAAGGGCATTACTGGAACAAAGCAAAGAAAGGAAAAAATATGGTCTTGGAATCTTGTAGCAATCGTAATTGTAAGTAACCTTGTGGTCCACTGGATATATCGCTTCGCACGCTATCAAGTTCGGCAAGAAATGAAGGAACAGGAGAAGAGTTGATTATAACCCGCTTTAAGTTGTGCTAAATAGAGCATGATCGAGAACCAGATTCATGCCCGGATCGAGGCCATCACCGCCCAAGTTCTGCCGAACCAAGCCCCGGAGAACACGCCTACGCCGTACCTGCTCTACACGGTTCTGGACGCCGAGCCGCAACGCACGCTAAACGGCATGGTGGCCCTGACGAAGTACACCGTCGGCATTGAGGCGTGGGCCGATTCGTTGAACGAGTGCAATTCCCTGCTTGCCCAAGTGCGAAGTCAACTCGACCGCTACCAGGGCGGCGACATCCACCGTGCCTTCTGCACGGACCCAGGACGGGGTGAACAGGCCGACCAGGGCTTCTACAAAGTGTCCACTTACACGGTCTGGGCCACCGACACCACCGTCGGCCCGAGCATCCGGGGGACGGGCACGACCTACGCCAACAGCAACGCCGAGTTCAGCCACACCGTTCTGCTTCCGAGCGCACAGGACGGCGACACACAAGTCGTCGTGTTCAGGACGACGGACGCCAACCCGACGGCAACCGGCTGGACGAACACCAGCATGGGCAACGACCTGTGGGCGATGCACAAGGCGTACACGGCCGGGAACGACGTAACGATCAACCTGGATGCCGACAACCCGCTCAAGGCCACGGCGTTCACGCTCATCGGCCAGTTCACCGTGGATGCCAGTGCCAGTGCTACGACCACCAGCACGACGGCGCACGCAGCCCCGGCTGTGACCAGCACCACCACGTCCGGGATCATGTTCGTGTCGTTGTCCACGCAGGCCAGCAACCACACGCACACCTACCCGGTAGGACTTACCGGCGTGAGTGCTGGACCCGGTGGGAACAAGTTGTCCACCTGTTACGAGCCGATCACGGCGACGGGCAGCACGGGCACACGCACGTTCACGACGAGCATCACGACCAACGCCGAGACGGGCACGATTCTGTTCAAGCCAGCGGTTTAAGGCCGTTCGGTCACGACTTGCCCAGAACCAAGTCCAGCGGCCAGCACCCTTTGACGTGCGGGCCATCACTGCGAAGGTGGTTCAGGATTTCGGCGTCCTCGCAACCGGAATCCTGTAAACAGTCGGCCAAGATCGGCAGCCTGTCGAACGCCTTGTCGTCATAGATGCCAGTGGCGATAGCGACAGCGGTGGACGTTCGCCACAACGGATCGCAAGTGATCGCTCGGAAAGGGACTGGGCCGAAAATCTCCCGCACAACGGCTGCCTGAGAATGGCGCACTCGATTCCATACTTCATTAGCTGGATGGTCGGGAGGCGTATCTTTGGCAACGATGGTTGGAATCGAAGTTATTTCATATGTTTCGGCTTGTGCAGCGTACCAAAGACCAAGCTTTACTTGCGACATAAGCTGTCTCGGAGCCATAGGTGGGAATCTAAGGATGCCTTCACAGATAATCGCATGAACAGCTTGACGGCCGAGCCGCTTAAATTGGTCGGACGGCCAAGTATGCTCCGTCGGCATAGGCCACCACGAAGGAATCGGGTTAAGCTTGTCCAACTTCGCTTCGGCCACTTGGTAGGAATCAATCCACGGCTCGCACATGTTAAAGTTCTGCAATTTGCTTATCACAGCCCAACCGCACAGACCAAGTTTGCGAAACGAGAAGTTATCGACAAGCCCGTCCGAGAGCATCTCGGACGGGCTTGCACAGCAATTCCATTCCTCCTCAGTCACGAGCATTACTCCCGCACCACTGCGATGGGCAAGTTCCTCATGATCGCCGGGTAGGGGGTGAGGAACTTTTCCTGCCCCGGTTAGCAGACCCGACCGGCTCTCGGCAAAAAGTAAACTCCGGGGTTTTGAAACTCCAGAACAAGATGATCGCCGTCCAGAAAGGCGGGCGACGTTCAGGCGTACTTGTTCACACGCTCGGGAGTGGAGATCGCATTCTCGTCGTCCCACCCCCGGTACGTCCGCTTCTTCAAGGCAGTGTAGCTCACCCGGCATCTCGGGTCTTGCGACCATTCCCGCCTCGACTTCGTTTCCCCGAAGGCGGTCATGTACCTCGTGTCCTGCTTGTTGTTCGACTGCTGGGCCTTCGGTATGAACGTGCAGTTCGCCGGGCAGTAATGGCCGTTCACGTCAACCCGCTCGATGGTGAGCGTGTCGTTGTAACCGTTGGCGACGGCCCATTCGCAGAACTGCGTTGACGATTGCCACTCCTCGCAGACGGTAATGCCCCGACCGCCGTAGGCCGGGTAGTTGTTGCGGTTCGGGTTGGTGCAACGCCGCTTCATATCGTGCCAAATCCAGTACAGCCGGGTTCCGTAATAGAGATTCTTCATCTCGCCTCCTAAATAGGGTGACACTCTACATGAGTGTCGAGGAGGCATATTTGGGATTACGAGGGCCACAGCCGCACCTGAAGCTGCGATCAAACCCGCTCACCGATCTTACCCCGCCGGATTGGTTGGGTGAAGTCGCCCGAGCGTACTGGAACCGGCACGCCGATCAACTCGCCCGGAACAAGCTCCTGACGGCACAGACGGCCGACGCCTTCGCCCTGCATTGCGACCTGTGGGGGCGGCTCCAGGCCATGCGGACCGAGCCGACGACCAGGGCGTACCTCGACACGTTCAGCAAGTTCACCGCAAGCTCGAAGCTGTTCCGGCTCGTGCCGAACGAGAAGCCGCAGGTCAAGGAATCCCGCTACGAGGACTTCGCCGAGGTAGAGTTTGAGTGAGTTACCCCGTCCCGCCCCCAGGTTGAACCTGCACAAGCCGCAGTCGATCAAGCCCCGCCTGACCACGAAGGAGCGGGGGTACGACCACCGCTGGCAGAAAACACGTTTTCGCAAGCTGAAGGAAACCCCGCTGTGCGAGTTCGGCTTCGACGGCTGCCAGATCGGGGCGAATCACGTCCACCACCGGGACCACAACCCGAAGAACAACAAGCCGGAGAACCTGTTGTCTAGTTGCGGCCCTTGCCACATGACCTACCATCGCAAATCGAAGGCGGCTCGGCTAGATAATGGGTGATCCAACTACACCACGCCGACGCCAACGCCTTCCTCGCCGAACTGCCCGATTCCTCCGTCCAGGCCGTCGTCACCGACCCGCCATAAGGGACAGGGGGTTGGGTCAACACGCCCGGCGGCAAGGTGAAGCAGGTCCGTCACGAGTGGGACGAGTGGACGACCGGCTGGCTGGATCAGGCGTGGCGGGTATCGGGCGGGCATGTCGGCGTGTTCTGTACGATGGCGAACCTGCCGAGCCTGTTCGACTGGATCGGCCCTCGACCCTTCCGGGTGTGTGCGTGGTGCAAGTCGAACCCGAGGCCGCAGTTCAACAAGCGACCGGCCTACGGGATGGAGATGTTCGTGGTCGTCGGCGGCGTGCAGCCGTGTGCGGTCAAGGGCAAGCTGTTCAAGGATTACATCGTGACGGCGATTGAGACGAGGAACAAGCACCACCCGTACCAGAAGCCGGTGGCGGTGATGGCGTGGGCAGTGAACATGGTCTGCCCGGCGGGAGGGACGGTTCTCGACCCGTTCATGGGCGGGGGTTCGACCGGCGAGGCGTGTATCACCACCGGCCGGTCGTTCGTCGGGGTCGAGCGGGACGAGGAATACTTTCTTGCGGCGCAGGCGAGGTTGAATGCTGGTCAGAAGTAAGTCCGACGAGGAGAAGCTGCGGCTCGGCGGGGTCTACGACGAGGACCGGGGCGGGAACCGGGTCATCCGGTTTATTGAATCGAACCTTGTGCTGGAGAGCGGCAAGCCGTTCGTCCTGCTGCCCTGGATGAAGGACTTCATCCACTCGGTCTACTCGTGGTTCCGGCCGGACGGGTTGCGGTTCACGAAGATCGGCCTGTTGACCTGCGCCCGGAAGAACGCCAAGTCCGCCCTCACCTACGGCCTGACGGCGTACCACCTGCTCGCCGACGGCATGATGTCGCCGAGATGTGCGTCGGTGGCCGTGAACAAGGAGCAGGCGGCCCAGATTTACGACTGGCTCCGGTTCGCCGTCGAGAGCAACGTCAAGCTGGCGTCCGCCCTGCACTGCGTCAACCACAAGAAACAAATCCTGTACCCGAAGAAGAACGGCCACTACCGCAGCCTGTCGAGCGACGTGGGCGGGAAGTTCGGGCACGGGTTCGGGTTCGTGGTTCACGACGAGCTTGCCTTCCACAAGAAGGACGACCTGTACAACGCCCTCAAGAACTCGGGCGATGCCATCCCGAACAGCCTCCAGGTCATCACGTCCACGGCCGGGTTCAACAAGAACGCTCAGTTCTTCAAGCTGGTGCAGTACGGCAAGAAGGTGCTGGCCGGGGAAGTCGTGGACCCGACGTTCCAGCCGTGGGTGTTCGAGACGCCCGACGCCGCCGACCTGGACGACGAGGCGAACTGGCGGCTCGCCAACCCGAGCCTCGGCGTGACGCACGGCATCGAGGACTTCCGGGCGCAGTGGAACCGGGACAAGCAAGAGGCCACGTCCCGCCACACGTTCTGCATTCTGAAGTTCAACCAGTACAAGGACGCCGAGAACGTCTGGATTCCGGTGGAGGCGTGGGATGCGTGCAAGGCGATCCTCCCGCCGCTCGACGGCCGGGCCGTGGTGCTGGGCGTGGACGTGGGGGCCACACGGGACTTGACCGCCGTGAGCTTGGTCGCCCCGCTCGACGACAAGACGGTCGCCGTGAAGTCGTGGGGGTTCGGCCACAGCTACTTGCACCGGGACGGCAAGGGGTACGTCAAGCCGGAGACGAGCCGCCGGGAGAACAAGAAGGACAACCTGATTGCCCTCTTGATGGCGTTGTCGCAGGCACTCCAGGTGGACGTGTCACCGCCGAAACCGAGTGTGTACTAAGACCGGGGAATTCTTGCGTTGTGACGCCCTACATATGGCATGGATTCAGTTTACGAGCAGCGGGGAATCACCCTCCAAGACGGCATCGAGAGCGGCCTTGTCCAGACCATCGAAGGGTTGAAGGCCGGGAAGGGGCTGGGCGAGCAGGCGGCGTTGGGCATCAGTGCGATCTGGTGCGCCGTGAAGGTCATCAGCGAGGCCGTCGGGTCGCTGCCCATCGTCGTGAAGAACAAGGACGGCAGCGTTGCCGAGAACCACCCGCTGAACGTCATGTTCGACGAGCCGAACGGGGAGCAGACCCGGCCGGTGTTCTTCGAGACGGAACAATCCCACGCTCTTCTCTTCGGGAACGCCTACGCCGAGATCGAACGGGAAGATGGGACGGGCCGACCCAAGCACCTGCACGTCATCCACCCCCGCAACATGCGGGTGACGAGGGACGACGCCGGGCTGGTGTACTCGGTGAACGCCGGGGCCGTGAAAGCGGACTTCCGGCAAGAGAACGTCGTCCACGTCCCCGGCCTCAGTCCCGACGGCAGCGTCGGCTACCGCATCCTGTCGCTGGCCCGAGACACCATCGGCTTCGCCCTCAGTGCCCAGAAGTACGGCAACGCCCTGTTCCGCAACATGGTCCGGCCGGGCGGGGCACTGGAGTACCCCGGCGTCCTGTCCGACATCGCCCGTGAGAACGTCCGGCGAAGCTGGCAGCAACTCCACGGCGGGGATCAGGTCGGCACGATGGCGATCCTCGAAGAAGGGATGCAGTTCAAGCCGTTCACGATGACGACGAACGAGCAGAGCCAGTACAAGGAGTTGTTGCAGTGGTTCGTGTACGAGGCGGCGAGACTGTTCAACTGCCCGCCGAGCAAGATTCACAGCCTGGAGAAGGCGACCTGGGGGAACCTGGAAACGCTCAACCAGGACTTCCTCACCACCACCTTGCGGCCGTGGCTCGACAAGTGGGAGGCCGAGCTAACCAAGAAGCTCATCATGCCGTCGGAGAAGGGCCGGTACTCCGTCGAGTTCGTGACCGACGAACTTCTGCGGACGGACAAGCAGGCCCGGTACACGGCCTACGGCGTGGCCCTGACGCACGGCTTCCTCTCGGTGAACGAAGTCCGGGCACAAGAAGGCTACCCGCCGGTGGACGGCGGCGACGTACACCGATTCCCGCTGAACCTGGGACAAGCCACTCCACAACCCCGACCTGATGAGGACACGACCAATGGATGAGAAGCTACAAGCCATCAAGGTGATGATTAACCTCCACCTGCGTGACCACGCCCGCCCGGACGCCGAGTTCGTGACGAAGCTGGCTGACGCCGTGGCCGAGTTGAGGAAGACCGACGTGACCTTTTACCACATCAAACCCACGGTGAGCGGCTATGGACAGTAAGGAAGTCAGGAGCTACCGGGCGGTGTACACGGCCGACGGGAACACGCTCTCGGGATTCGGGGCCATCTTCGACAGCCCGACCACGATTCGAGAGGGCGGCAGAACGTTCACCGAGATCGTTCGTCCAGGGGCGTTCGACCGTTCACTGAAGGACGGCCGGGACGTGCTGGTCTGCTTCAACCACGACGCCAACCGGCTGCTCGGCCGGACCAGTTCCGGGACGGCGAAGGTCTGGGCCGACCATCAAGGCTTGAGGTTCAGCGTCGAACTCCCGGACCACGCCCGTGACGTGAAGGAGATGTTCACCCGAGGCGACCTTCAGGGGTGCAGCTTCATGTTCTCGGTGCGGAAGGACAGGTGGGACGGGAACACCCGAGAACTGCTCGACCTGGATGTCGTCGAGTGCGGGCCGGTCGTGATGCCCGCCTACCACGCCGCCGTGCTGACCGGGCTGAGGAGTACCGGGAAGTACCACAAGCGGCTCGAACTGTTGAAGCGGTCGCTCGCATAGGCTCGGTATTTTTGAGGGCACTCGGCTACATACCTCCGTGGTTTTGAAACTCACGGAGAAATATGAACTCAGTCGAACTCAGAGAGGCCCGAGCAAAGGCCATTCACGACGCCCGGTCCGTTCTGGACCGGGCCGACGCCGAGAAGCGGGAACTGTCCGCCGAAGAAAATCAAGTCGTTGACAAGCACTTCGCCGAGGCCGACGCCCTCGAAGCCAAGATCAACACCGTGGAGAAGCGGGAGGCCGTCGAGCGGGCGGAATCCTCGCTGAAGGATTCCAAGCGGAAGACCATCGCCCAGCTTTCCCCGCAGACGGACGACCCGGACGCCGGGGACGCCCTGCGATGCTGGCTGTCCCGTGGCGTGAAGGGCCACCGGCTCACGGCCGACATGCTGGACAACGCCGCCCGGTGCGGGGTTGACCTGGACGGCGGGTTCGAGATTCCGCTGACCCACGCCCGCCTGCACCGCCGGGCGATGAACAAGACGAACACCACCGGCTCGGTGCAGTGGAGTGACTTCTACCAGGGGTACTACGAGGAACTGAAGGCATACGCCCCCGTCCTCTCCCTCATCAGCTACCGGAACAGCGACAACGGCCAGCCGCTTCCCATCCCGGTGATGAACGACACCACGAACAAGGCGGCGATCCTTGCCGAAGAAGGGGCAAGCACCGCCCAAGACTTCGCCGTCAGCAACGTCACGCTCGGCAGCTACAAGTACGAGAGCAAGGAAATCGTCCTCTCCCTGGAACTGCTGCAAGATTCCAGCGAAGACCTTGTGGCGTATGTGAGCAAGGCGATTGCCGCCCGGTTCGCTCGGGCGTGGGCGGAACACGTCACGGTCGGGACTGGCTCCGGCCAGCCGCACGGCATCGTCACCCGGTCCACGGATTCCGGCGTCGTGGCGACCGGCACGGCCGCAGCCCCGACCTTGAGCGGCGACGTGTTGATCGACTTGGCCGAATCCCTGGACGATGCGTACCGGGCCGGGCCGGGCGTGGGGTACATGATGAACCCGGCGACCATCGCCAAAGTGCGGAAGCTCAAGGACACGAACGGCCAGTACCTCTGGCAGCCGAGCTTACAGGCGGGCATCCCGGCGACCTTCTACGGGTTCCCGGTGTACCGCAATCACCACATGGCGGTGAGCGGGGCCAACGCCCGCATCGCCACTTTCGGCGACTACTCGAACTACCTGTGGCGGAACGTGATGGGCATCGAGGTTTACCGGCTGAACGAGTTGCGCATCCTGAACGGCCAGATCAGCTTCCAGGCGTTCGCACGGGGCACGGGCAACCTGATCCTGCCGAACGCCGTGAAGTACCTCGCAGCCCCGGCGTCGTAACGTGAGATGTCCTCTGGAGGGGACGCAGGAACCCGCACCGGCTCCTTCATGGCGGTGCGGGTTTCTTTACGCCCGTCCCCTACATAGCTGCATGACCCACCAGTACGCCATCGAGATCGTCACGCCGCCCGCCGCCGAGCCGGTTTCACTGAATGAACTGAAAACGCATTTGCGGGTGAACACCGCCGCCGAAGACGCCCTCCTGACCGGCTACATCACCGCCGCCCGAGAGACGTTCGAGGCGATGACCGGCCGGGCGTGCAAGCCCACCACCTTCCGCCAGCACGTCCACCAGTTCAACGGGCCGGTCGCCCTGATGAAAGCCCCGGTCACCAGCATCGTGTCGGTGAAGGTCTACGACCAGGACGATCAGCTTCAGGATGTAGAAGGCTACGAGACGGACTTGCTGTCGTGTCCGGCGTGGGTGTGGCTGCCCGACGGCTACCCGTCACTGAGTTCGGTGAAGAGGCCGGTGGCCCAGGTCGAGTTCGTGGCCGGGTGGACGACCACGCCCGAGACGGTGAAGCTGGCGATCAAGCTGTTGGCCGGGCACTACTTCAAGAACCGGGAGGCGTACACGGCGACGAGCTTCGTGCTTCGGGACTTGCCGATGGGGTTCCGGGCCGTCTGCGATCAATTCATGCTGGGGATAACGGGCTATGGCAACTGGTGATTACAAGCACAGCATGGCGTGGCAGAGCTACACGCCGACGACCGACCCGGACAACGGGCAGCGGGTGGACGCCTGGACGCCCGGCGGCTCGCTGTGGTGCGCCGTGGACGCCCAGGGCACGATCCGCATCGCCGTGAACAAGGCTGCCGTGCCGGTGAAATCGGCCGTCGTCGCTGCGGCCCCGGCCGACGTGGGCAACCTGAAGAAGTCGATCCGCATCAAGGTGAAGTATTACGCCAAGTCGAAGACGTGGGCGGCGATCATCGGGCCGAGCAGCACCTTCAAGCGGGTCAGAAAGAAGCCGAAGAAGATCAAGCCGAAGAAGCCGAACAAGACCCTTCAATCAGTGAAGAAGCGACTGTCTTCACTGAAGCAACTGGCGGGACGGAAGCTGTCCCAGACCGTGAGGAATGCGGCGGGCCGAAGGCAGTCCGTTCGTGGGAAGGCCGGGCGACGGCTCGCCAACGCCATCAAGGACTTCACTGCCAAGCCCAAGCCCATGAAGCAGAAGAAGGTGAAGCGGCGGAAGCGGGCGTGGAACGGGAAGCCGGTCCGCCCGGCGAGATACGCTCACCTGATGGAGTGGGGAAGCCGCAAGCTCTCGGCCCGGAAGTTCCTCACGAAAGCCCTGTCCCGCAGCCGGGGCCGGTTCTCATCCCTGTTGTCGTCGTCCCTGCGGGCAGAATTGGGCTGACGCCCCCTAGATACCTCGTCTCAGCATTCACGAGGTACTATGGCGATTTTGGGCATCGGATCGAAGATCGGTTACAGCACGGACGGCGGCAGCACGTTCACCGACGTGGCGGAAGTCACGAGCATCACACTTCCGTCATCGGAACACAGCGTCATCGACGTGGTGCATCTCGGCATCACGGACGGGTACAAGGACTTCCTGTTCGGGCTGGCCGACGGCGGCACGGTCGAGTTCAAGTTCAATTACACGGCCACGGTCTACTCGGCCCTGTTCGCCCTGAAGGGGCAGAAGAAGACCGGGGCCAACGACAACAAGTGGAAGATCAGCGGCCCGGACGAGAACGGCGTCACGGCGGGCGGCGTGCAGACGTTCACGTTCAAGGGCGTGCTGATGGCCCTGGAGAGCGAGATCATGACGGAAGAGATCGTCGGCGTCACCGGGAAGGTCAAGGTCTGCGGCGGGGTGACGGTTGCGTAACGCCATCTTCAAGAAGCCCGAGCCGACCAGGGCGGACATCGACGGCGTAGCCGTTCTCATCCGGCCGATGACGGCGGGCGAACTCGCCCACGTCCTTCACCTGCACAACACGATGAAGGAGACGCCCTGGAAGGCCGACTTCCACATGCTGCACCTGTGCGTCCTCGACACGCAGGGGCAGCCGATGTTCCCCACGGTGGAAGACGCCGAGGGCGTGGACCCGGTGACGGCCGGGAAGCTGTTGGAGTTGTGCGTCACGGCGAACGCCGTCGGCCAGACCGCCGCTAAAAAAAACTGATTAAGGCCAACCCCGCCCTTCTGACCCTGTTCCGGCTGGCCCGTGAGCAGGGAAAATGCGTTTTCACTTTGGCCGACACGCTCACCGCCGACCAGCTTGGATGGTACGAGGCGTATCACGACCTGGAACCGTTCACGTTCGTGGCCGACGACGTAAGGACGGCGATCCTTGCGCACGTCATGGCCGCTACTCAGTGCAAGAACCCGCCGTCCGTATCGAAGTTCGTTCCGAAGTGGGAGACGCCGGACCGCCTGGACGCCAAGCAATCCCAGGACGCACTGCGGGAGTGGGCGAAAGCCATCAACGACAAGCGTAGATAACGCATGGCTACATCCCTCGGCACTGCGTCCCTCATCCTGTCCACGAACTCCGGCCCGCTGTCGCAAGGGCTGGGCAAGGCGAAGTCGGAAGTCACGACATGGGCGTCGTCGGTCCGCAGCAAGGTCGGCGAGACGTTTAAGGGCTTGTCCGGTGGCTTCAAGTCCGTCCTGACGGGCGGGGTGATGGGCGTGGCGTCCTCGATCACGTCCCGGCTCACCGACACCCTCACCAGCCCGTTCGAGCGGATCGGCGACCTTGCGAAGCAAGGCAGCATCGCCACGTCGCTCGGCCTGACGCCCGAACAGTTCACCGGCATTGCGGGGGCGGCGAAGGCTGCCGGTAGCGACACGAAGGACTTCCTCGAAGGCTTGATTACACTTTCCGGCCGTGGCCGTGAAGCGTTGAGTGGAACGTCGGAAGTCGCAACCAGTTTGTTCTCAAAGCTGAAGATCAGTGCGGCGGACTTCACGAAGTTGAACCCGGAGGAACAGTTCTTCGAGTTGTTCCGGGCCATCGAGAACATCAAGAACCCGGCCGAGCAGGTCGATGCACTCCTGAAGGCGTTCGGCGAAGACACGGGGAAGAACTTGGTCGGCCTGCTCGGGAAGTCCACGGCCGAACTGAAGGCGATGGCCGACCAGTACAAGGTCAGCACGGAACAGGTGGCACGGGCACAACTCGCAACCGAGGCGTTCAACGAGGCGCAGGCCAAGATCGGCCGGGTGTTCGACGAGGCCGTGATTGCCCTCGCACCCTTCATCGAACAACTCGGCAACGGGATCAGTGCGGCCCTCGGCACGTCCGGCAACAATTTTACCCGGTTCGGGAACGTCACGCTCACGATCATCAAGGCCGTGGCGAAGGCCACGGCTACGCTCATGGACTTGTGGACGAAGGCATCCAATCTGGCCGACGCCTTCGTCGGCCAGGGGGCCGTCATCATCGGCCGGGCCATCGACGACCCGGCGTTGGTGCAGGGCGGGCGGGAAGTCCGTGACAAGGGCTGGAACGACTTGTGGAACAAGCCGTTCGCCCAGAACCAGCAGGCCGTGGACAAGTTCTTCGAGGCGTTCAACGCCGGGCTGATGAACAACCAGAAGCTTCAGGACCGGATCAACAAGCTGAACAACCCCGGCCAGATCGGGCAGAACACGGCCACCGACTACAAGCCGATTGCGGCGGCATTGAAGGGCAGCCAAGACGCCGCCCGCATCGCTGCGAACTTCGAGATGGAATCCCAGAAACAGGAAGACCTGCTCAAGAAGGGCAACCAGCTTCGCCAGCAAGGGAACCAGCTACTCGGCCAGATCGCCGAGGGCATCAATCGGTTCGTGGGATTTAACGTGCTGTGAGCGGTTATTTCGGCTTCTTTTCATTGCTCTCGCTCAAAGGCTTCGTTAGCTGACGGACAGACAACTCGGGATCGACACGGCCAGAAACAGGCTCGTATCGGCCGTCTTTCATCAGCTTTAGGTACAGCAGGTGTTCCGAAGCTGGTTTAGCTAAATCAAAGGCAACAAAGCATGGTCCGTCCATAATCACATGACTGAAGAAATCGTTCGGGTCAAGCCCTTTCTTAAGATCGCCAAATCGGAAATGTAGAACTTTGATGCTTTTGCCATCGACCTTACCTTTCAATGCCGATTTGATCTCAAATGTCGTGTTTTGCCCAACAAACTCATAGTTCCAAACATGCTCAGGTGGTTTGTCATCGGCATCCTCTGTCTTTGACGGCACGGCAATGACCACCAAGTCCGCTTCCTTCATAAGCTTGTCGTAAGGCCAATTCGCAAGAATCCGTGCGATGCCCGTCCCTGAACTTGCCATCAACACAATCAGTGCGAACGCTCCAATTGGTAGCATTTTTATTGTCATGGCGAGATCACCTGAGAGGCCGGAGAACGCAATCCTGCACTTCGGCTTTTCGACCGATCCGTCTTTCGGCAAAGTTCTACTTATTGCCCGAACGTGATATCGGCCCTGCCGACAACCACTTTATTCAGGAGTGACAGGGCTATATAGCTCATGGCGATAGACCCCGATGACATCTACGAGCTACCCCGGACGGGCAACATCGACGAGCAGGGATACCGGACGTACAAGCGGGAATTCCTGGTCGAATCGGACGGCAACGACGACGACGGCCCACGGGCCGTGGCCCTTGCCGTCGGCCTCAAGTACGACCTGGGGCTGTACTCGCAGTACGACTGCGGCGGCAGCGAAGTTGACCTGTGGGCACGGTGCAAGAGCCAGTCGTCCGAACCCGTCGCAGGCGAGAAGAACGTCTGGAAGTTCACCGCCGTCTACGACAGCAAGCCGTTCGACTTCGGCGTCGGCAGCACCGACCTGAACGCCGGGACCACCCCGACGCCATCCGCCTCGCAAGACCCGACGCTCCGGCCGCTGATGGTGAAGTCCGTCACGGTGGAAGTCGAAGAAGCCCTCACCACCGACTACAGCACGCCGTCGAAGAAGGTCCGGGCGTCGAACGGGCAGGCGTTCAGCCCGCCCGTTATGCGGAAGCGGTACATCCCCGGCGTCACGATCACGACATGGCTGGCCTACGCCCCCTGGAACCGGAAGGCCGACTACACCGGGGCCGTGAACAACGACACGTTCCTGGGGTTCGCCCCGAACACGCTCAAGTGTACCGGGTACGAGATACAGTCGGTCTGGGAGCAGAACCTTTACTACTACCAGATCGACCTGACGCTCTTGATCGGCGACCCCGATTGGGACGTTCGTGTCCTCGACTGCGGGACTTACGAGTACGTCTCGACCGTGAAGCCCACGGAGAAGATCAAGGACAGCCAGGGTAACTTCGTCTCCGATCCCGTTCCGCTCGACGGTGCGGGCCGGAAGCTCGCCCTCGGCGACCCGCTCGTTTACCTCTTGTTCAAGGACAGCAAGCAGCGGCCGTTCGCCAGCATCCTCGCCCCATGACCAGCTACGTTCTATCCCAGGGCACGGCCGACCGGCTGAAACAACTGCTGAACACGTCGGCCGTTGCCGGTAGCGGTGCGTCGGGCGGCAGCAACCGACAGGAAGGGTGGGTCGAGATCACCGTGGCGGAAGAAGGTGAGTACGAGGGCAGCGTCAGCTACTACGACGCCGTGGCCCAATCGTGGGAAACCTTCGCCTCAGTGAAGGCACTACCGGCCAACGACGATGACACCCTGGTCGTGGGCCGTCGCTACATGGGCCAGCGTTCCGGCGACACGGCCGACGGCGAAAGTGTGTGGGTCGTGTCGGCCAGTTCAGGGGTGGAAGCCTGTTGCGGTCTGCGCATCGTGGAAGAAGAGGATGACCCGTCGGGCTGCGATCCGGGAACCATCGTCCTCGACGGCGAGAGTGCGGCCGGTGAGGGCATCAACTGGAACGAAGAAGATTGCAACTTCTACCTGGACATCGGGGATTGCCTGGAGATCGGCGAAGACGGGAAGCTGAACGTGAACATCTCCGGGACGTTCTCGGCCGTCACGTCCGTGTATCTGGCGTCGGGCTGCCCGTCGCCGAAGCTCGGCATCGTCACCACAGCCTTCTCGTTCAACGGCTGTTCGCTTGAGCAGGACAGTTACAGCAGCAGCACGATCAGCCTTCCATGCTGTTACCCGTGCATTGACGACCCGCCGCCGCCGCCCTGCGACGAGTGCAACTTCAACGTGACCATCAACGGGTTCACCTACGCCTTCGAGTTGACCGGCTCGACATACATCGCACCGGGGCCGGACGGGAACACGCTGTACCTACAG
Organism: Limnoglobus sp.; assembly: GCF_059499385.1. NCBI lineage: Bacteria > Pseudomonadati > Planctomycetota > Planctomycetia > Gemmatales > Gemmataceae > Limnoglobus > Limnoglobus sp. The sequence goes on from NZ_JCABYM010000041.1 coordinate 92,100, forward strand.
AAACCTGGAAGCGACGAGTGCGACGGGTTCTGGGCCGTTCAGCTTTATGACGGGAACCAGGAACTCTGTAAGTGGGAAGCCGAGTGGGACGGCACGGGTTGCGTCTTCTTGGAACAGGGCACGAACAACGGGATTCCATTTACCGAGTGCCCGGCCGAGTTCGCCGAACTGTGCTGTGGCGGCGATGTCACGTTCAACTGCGGGTGTGCCGACGGCGTTCCTGCGGACCTGACCTTTACCGTTCTCGGCCTGGAAGGGCTGGGCTGCACCTGCGACCCGTCGGGAAGTGGCGGGGCGATGACGTTTGAAGCACCCGACCGATGGATATGGGACGGGACGTTGTGCGGCGAACTGTTCCACATCGAAGTGTACTGCAACGGGTCCGCACCGGGCATCCCCGAAGACCTGGACGCCGACATCACTTGGGGCATCGAAACCCTGGAACACCTGACGGTTGGAGACAGCGGTGATATAGAGCCGACCTGTGAGCCGGAGTTCTACGCCGCCACCCGCACGGGGTTCTTCATGCTGCCGTGCGACATGGGCATGGGCACGTTACATTGGGCGATTCACGAATGACCGAGTTTGCGAACAACAAGTTAGACCTGACCCAGGCACGGCCACGCCGTTCTGGTCGATCAATGACATGATCGACCCCGTGCCGTTGCCGCCGCTACCCCCGATCACGCCGACGAAGGCCGTGGCCGTCGTGACGCTCGGCATCGGCGTTCGTGGCAAGGAGATGCTGCACCTCAGCCGGAAGTCGATCCGTCGATACGCCGCCCGGTGTGACGCCGACTACCACGAGATCGTGTCCGACACGGCCACAATCCCCATCTTCCCACTGTTCGACAAGTTCCGGGTGGAGCAGTTCTTCGATTACTACGAGCGGATCGTCTACATCGACGCCGACGTAATCGTCCGGGATTCCGCCCCGAACCTGTTCCAGCTTGTCCCGGCCGATCACGTCGGCAAGCACGACGACCTGCCGTACATGCACCAGGGCTTTGCGTGGTACTACGCCGAGATCGAGGAACTGGTGAAGTCCCAGGGCTACCCGATGCCGACCGTCCCGCCGTGGATGCTCAACAGCGGCCTGTGGGTGGCGTCACGGGAACACCGGGATTCTTTCAAGCCGATGCAGAAGCCGTTCATGGGGCGGCACTGTGCCGAGCAGAACCACATCAGCATCATGCTGTGCCTGAACGACCATAAGATTTGGCCGATGGGTTCGGACCTGCACTGGCAGTGGTATCGGGACAAGGACATGAAGGCGTGGCATCGAGGCCAGTTCCTTCACTTCGCCGGTGTGACCGACCACAAGAAGCGCATCGCCTTGATGAAGATTGCGGCGGGTGCGGCCGGGAAGCCGATTATCACCGTGCAGTCGGCCAAAGCCATCGAGAAGAAGAAGCCGTGCGGGTGTGGCAAAACGAGGACGGCGTTGCGCAAATAACTCGTTGGATGGATCCGGTGAACCGTAAGTAACTGGCTCTTTTCAACCTCGACGCTAGAGGCTGTTTCATAACAGCTTATTGAGTGTGATGAAGGCCATGGCGAGTT
>NZ_JCABYM010000042.1:0-72968 GCF_059499385.1 Limnoglobus sp.
CGAACTCGCCATGGCCTTCATCACACTCAATAAGCTGTTATGAAACAGCCTCTACCAATCGGCCGTCGCGGCCGTCGAGGATTGGCTCGACCACTGGATATCGGATCATGACTTGTCTGATGCGCGGTTAAAGTTTACCGCCACTCTTCACTGGTTGAAGACAGGTCACGAAACCTCAGTGTTGGCTCTACTTAACCATGTTCAGAAGCGCAGCAACCGATACGAACAGCTTCGCGACCGGTTGTTTTACGCGAGTAGTCCCGACATCATCCGCGACACTTCGGCAATCCGTTCCGCCCGGTCGCGTTTGACCCCGCGTGGCGCAGCTCCGCCGCCGTCGGTGTGGCGCGACGAATATACGACGTCCGCGAGTTCAGTGCCATGCCCATCCTCGCCGACGCGATGCAGGACGCCGGGTGCGAGGACGCCGCCATCCTCGGCCACTGCCGCGACCCGCAGCAGGTTCACGTCCGCGGGTGCTGGGTCGTCGATCTGGTGCTGGGAAAGACCTAGACTTCCGAAGTCCGGCTTCGACTTCGGAAGTCGATCCCGCGCGGCGAGCCGAACGGAAGCCGAAACGCCCCGGCGGGAATACAAACGTCCCTGCGCGCCATCGACTTCCGAAGTCGAAGCCGGACTTCGGAAGTCTGGGTTCTCTCGCCGACGCTCGGAGGGTTCCTCATGCCCCGTCGCCCGGAACCGCTCGTCGCCGGCCGCCTCTACCACGTCTACAACCGCGGTCACAACCGTCAGCCGATTTTCACCAGCCACGACCACTACGGCCTTTTCCTCCGTAAGTACCGGCAGTACGTCTGCCCGACGCACGCAACGACGCTGGCCTACGTCCTGATGCCGAACCACTATCACTTGCTCGTGAGGGCGATGACCGACGACCTCGCCCACGCGATGCAACGGTTCGCCATCTCGCTCGCCAAGATCGTGAACCGCGAACGGGATCGCGTCGGGGCGCTGTTCCAGGGGCCGTTCCGGGCGAAGGAGGTGGCCTACGACGAGTACCTGTTGCACCTGACGGCGTACCTCCACCTCAACCCCGTGCGGGCCGGGTTGGTCGCGCGGCCGGAGGAGTGGCCTTATTCGAGTTGCCCGGAATACCTCGACACACGCACGGGCACGCTGCCGGAGCCGGAACAGGTGTTCGCACTCCTCGACGAGATGCGGGTTCCGGGTTCCACCCGACAGGAACGATATCGACACCTTCTGGACACATTCACTCGCCGCGCGGGATCGACTTCCGAAGTCGAAGCCGGACTTCGGAAGTCGGGCGCGGCCGGATGAAGATTCGTTGAATGTCCGCCCGCCGGCCATTTGTCCGCGGCCCGCCGGCGAAGTACCCTGTGGAGACACAACGCCACCCAACCGAGGTCGCCCATGGGGTTCTGGGACGCCGCCCTGTCACTGCCCACGCTGACGCTCATCTTCTTCGCGATCGCCCTGCTCGTCGCGTTCGCGTTCGAGTTCATCAACGGGTTCCACGACACCGCGAACGCCGTCACGACCGTCATCTACACCCGCACCATGGCCGCCACGCCGGCCGTCGTTTACTCGGGGTTCATGAACTTCCTCGGCGTGATCCTCGCCGGCACCGGCGTCGCCTTCGGCATCGTCAACCTGCTCCCCGTCGATCTGCTCGTGGACCGGGCCGGGTCCGGGGCGGCGCTCGTCATGGTGCTCGCCCTCCTGCTCGCCGGCGTCGTCTGGAACCTCGGCACGTGGTACTACGGCATCCCGGTCAGCAGCTCGCACACGCTCATCGGCAGCATCCTCGGCGTCGGCCTCGCGAACAGTCTCATCGAGGGCCGCGGCCTGTCCGGCGTGAACTGGGCGAAGGCAGGGGAGACGGGGATGTTCCTGCTCGTGTCCCCGGTCATCGGGTTCGTATGCGCGTTCCTGCTGCTGCTCGCGCTCAAGCGGACCGTGAAGGAGCCGAAGCTGTACGAGCCGCCGCAGGGCGACGACCGGCCGCCCCGGTGGGTCCGCGGCGTGCTGATTGCGACGTGCGGCGGCGTCAGCTTCGCCCACGGGTCCAACGACGGGCAGAAGGGGATGGGCCTGCTGCTGCTCGTGCTGATCGGGTTCCTGCCGTTCCATTACGCCCTGGACACGAACAGCCCGACCGAGGCGCGGGCCGTGTACGCGGCGATCCCGGCGGCGCGGGCCGCGATCCCGCCGGAGAAGTGGACCTCCGGGCTGGAGGCGGACCTGGCGATGCTGGACGCGGCGCTCGCCGGGAAGGATTCGTTCGAGCAGCTCGACAAGAACCAACGGTGGGAGGTGCGGCAGGCGATCTACCGCGTCTCGAAGGCGCTGCCGAAGCAGGCGGAGCCGCGGGCGGCGTTCGCGTCGGCCGTCGAGTTCGTCCCGTTCTGGGCGAAGCTCGGCACGGCGCTGGCCCTCGGCCTGGGGACGATGGTGGGGTACAAGCGGATCGTCGTGACGGTCGCGGAGAAGATCGGCAAGACGCACCTGACCTACGGCCAGGGGGCGGTGGCGGAGGTCGTCGCGGCGGCGACGATCCTCGCGGCGGACGTGGCCCACGCCCCGGTCAGCACGACGCAGGTGCTCAGCAGCGGCGTGGCCGGCACGATGGCCGCGAACGGGTCCGGCGTGCAGGGCGGGACGTGCAAGAAGATTCTGCTCGCGTGGTGCCTGACGCTGCCGTGTACCGTGCTGCTGGCCGGCGGGCTGTTCGCGATCGGGCGGCTGTTCGTGTGACAACCAATCCGTCGCCCGCATATAGCCGCCGGCTTGCCGGCGGGGTTTTGCGACGCCACCAACCCCGCCGGCAAGCCGGCGGCTATATGAAAACGAAACAAGCCCCGCGATCACTCGCGGGGCTTGAGGGTGGTCGGAAAATCAAACCGACCGGGTTCGTGAACGGCCTCTCCCCTCCGTTCACGAAACCCGGTCAGTTAGTGCGAGAGTTGGTTCGGCACAGGTAGTTAACAGCCTCTCCCCTCTGTTAACCATCTGCCCGATTCACTCGTGCGAGAGAAGTAATTGCACCCCCCGCGCCAATCCCGTTTCCGCGCCCCGAGTTTTTTCTCGAATCGCCGTTTCGCCCTGAATTTCAAGGCGAAATCGACGTCAAGAAGTTTTCGCCGCTCGCGGACATCGACGTCCGAAATCGCGTCTCTTGCTAACGCCCCATGCAGTCCGTGCCGCGTCCGCAAACACCCGCGGCATTCGTACCTCGACCTCCGGTTTTACTCGACTTTCCCGATCGACGAGCCGAAGGGATTAAAGGGCGTTCGTTGTCCGCGTTGCCCCGCGCGCCTACGATGCCCACGTCCCCTTCATCGCGGCGATGGACCCCATGGCGACCGACCTGACGCTCAAGGAAACCGAACTCCAGTACGTCACCGAGCAGCTGGTGGACACGTACACGGCGTGCAGCCGGCTGAACCACCTCGGCCACGAGCCGCTGCCCAGCCGCGAGGCCGTCGCCGAGATTACATCGGACCTTCACGAAATCCTATACCCCGGCTACGGGAAGCGGCAGAACCTGCACATCGGCAACATCAGCTACTACGTCGGCAGCCTCGTCGATTCCCTGCACGACCGGCTGACCGAGCAGATCGCCCGCGCCCTCCGGCACGACCTCAAGGCCGAGTCCCCGCACACCGACTTCCAGGCGCTCGCCCAGAAGAAGGCGATCGAGTTACTGCGGCGGCTGCCGAACGTCCGGCTGACGCTCGAGCGGGACGTGGAGGCCGCGTTCCGCGGCGACCCGGCGGCGAAGAGCAGCCACGAGATTATCTTCTGCTACCCCGGCCTGGAGGCGATCACCGTCTATCGCGTCGCGCACCAGATGCAGTCGCTCGGCGTGCCGTACATCCCGCGAATGATGACGGAACACGCCCACTCGAAGACCGGCATCGACATCCACCCCGGTGCCCGCATCGGCCCCGGCTTCTTCATCGACCACGGCACCGGCGTCGTCATCGGCGAGACGTGCGACATCGGCGAACACGTCAAGTTGTATCAAGGCGTGACGCTCGGCGCACTGAGTTTCGAGCGCCAGGACAACGGCGAGTTGGTCCACGGCTCGTACAAGCGCCACCCGACGCTGCGGGACAACGTGGTCGTCTACGCGAACGCGACGATCCTGGGCGGGGCGACGACGATCGGCGAGCGGGCCGTCATCGGGTCGAACACGTGGATCACGGAGAGCGTCCCGGCCGACACGACGGTGGTGCTGGAGAAGCCGAAGCTGCGGGTGAAGGGGAGCAAGGCCCCGGCCCTGACGGAGGCCGAGGCGGGGATGTACTTCATCTAAAACAACAGGCGAGCCGAGCGGCGTAAGCCGCCGGCTGAGTGTCCGCGACCCACCCGGCGGCTTACGCCGCTCGGCTCGCGAAGTCGGTCACTTCTTCTGGTGCGCCTGCTCGTACTGCGAAATCTTCTCGTTGCGGCGGGCGTGGCGGCCGCTGCCGTTCTCGAACGGCGTCTCCAGCCACTTCCGGACGATCTGCTCCATCACGTCCTCGCTCAGCAGGTCCGCGGACAGGCAGAGGACGTTCGCGTCGTTGTGCGTGCGGCTCATCTCCGCGTCCACCACGTCCCGGCAGTTCACCGCCCGGATGCCGAGCACCTTGTTCGCCGTGATGCACATCCCGTGGCCGGTCGCGCAGATGAGCACCCCGCGGTCGGCCTTCCCGGCCGCGACGGCCTCGCTCACGGCGATGGCGAAGTCCGGGTAATCGACGCCGGCCGCCGCGTTCGTGCCGAGGTCCGCGGGCGCGTGGTTCAGGGTCGTCAGCGTGGCCAACACCCGCCGCTTCGCGTCCACCCCGCGGTGGTCGTTGCCGACAGCAACTCTCATGTCCTCGTCCACTCCGCAATCATGCGATTCAGGTGCGCCGCGATCATCGACGCACAGGCTTCGTAATCCGCCCGGTCCCCGCCGATCGGGTCCGGCACGTCGTCCGCCCCGCCGAGGACGACCGGGGCCGGGCCGTACCCCGGATACCGCATCGCCAGCACGGCCACGTGACCGGCGGTCATGGCGACCACGTCGGTCGCGGCCGCCAGCAGCTCCGGGTTTACCGGCCGGCTGCGGTGGCCGGCCAAGTCCGCCCCCCACCGGGCGGCGACCTCGACCGCGTCCGGGCTGGCCGCGTCCCCGTGGAACGCGGACACGCCGGCCGACCGGACCGTGAACCCGCGGGCCGGCAGGTCGGCCGCCGGGACGCCGAGCCGGTCCGCCAGGAGCTTCTTACACAGCACTTCCGCCAGGGGGCTGCGGCAGGTGTTGCCGGTGCAGACGAACAGCACCGACCGGCCGAACGGCTCGCCCGGCGCGGTCTCGTTCGGGGTAACGGGGTCGGACGCCATTCCTACAAAGAGCCTCGCGCGGTGGCGAAAGCTGTCCGGGCACGAGACAATTTACGGACAAGCCCTCGTTTCAACAAGACACCGATGTCCGAGTTCCGGACAAGTGGGTCGAAAGCAAGCAAATTCTGTTCAGTTTTTAGGCGCGCCCGCGAAGGATTTCGGCAGCCGCGGGCACTCCGTGGGCGTTCGGTACAGGATGACGCATGACCGATGCCAACGAGGCGTGGGCCGAGCGGGGATTGCGAGACGCGGCCCTCGGCGGCGACGCCGCCGCATGGCGCAACCTGTACGACCGCGCCTTCGACCGCGTCGCCGGGTACGTCCGGTGGCGGGCCAGCGGCCTGGCGGACCTGGTGGACGACGTGCTGCAGGACGCCTGGATGACGGCCGCCCGGCGGCTGGCCGCGTTCGACCCGCACAAGTGCCGGTTCGCCGCGTGGGTGTGCGGCATCGCCACGAACGTCCTCCGCCACCACCTGCGGTCGCGGACCCGCTACCGCCGCCGGGTCGGGCCGCTGGGCGACGCCGACCCCCTCGCCCCGGCCGGGGACGCCGCCCGCGACCGGGCCGAGCGGGTGGCCGCCGCCCTCGCCGTCATCCCGGACCGGTGCGAGCAGGTGCTGCGGGCGAAGTACTTCGACCGGTTGACAGTGCAACAGATTGCGGACGAGTGGGGCGAGACGGCGAAGGCGATCGAGTCGCTGCTGTCCCGCGCCCGGCAGGCGTTCCGCGACCAGTACGAGCACGAATCATGACCGACGACGACCTCGACGCCCTGTTGACGCCGCACGACGTGCCGCCGGACGCCACGACGCGGGAAGCGATCTTCGCGAGGTCGGCGCGGCAGCTGCGCCGGCCCCGGTGGCGCGGCATCGCGAAGGCGGCCGCGGTCCTGGGCGTCGGCGTTGCCATCGGCTGGTTCGCGAAGCCGACGCCCCCGGCCCCGCCGCCGGAGCGGGTCATCGAGACGGTGATCGAGCGGGTTCCCGTGCCGGTGGAAGTGCCGTCGCCCGCCGAAACGCTGGCGGAGGTGACGCCGGACCGGTTGGAACTGGAAGCCGAGAAGGCGACGGAGGCGGCCGCGTCCGCAAGGTTGTTCCAGCAGGCGGGGGACGCGTACCTGAAGGCGAGCAAGATCGAGTCCGCGATCCGCTGCTACCGGCAGCACCTGGCGGAAGCCGGGGCCGACGGGCGGGCCGTGCGGGCCGACGACACCTGGCTGCTCACGTCCCTCAAGAACTCGAAACGAACGGAGAACGACCATGCGAACGCAGGCTCTTAGCGATGGGTCCACGGCCCTGGGACCGCGGGCGTCCCGCCCGCCACGCCCCCGGCCTCTTGAGCCGGGTCCCCGCGGCGTGGAGGTGGGCGGGCGGGACGCCCGCGGTCCCAGGATTGCCTCCCGGCTGATGTCGAAACGATTACTCGGCGTGGCGCTCGTCTGCGGGCTGCTCGGCGTCGCCGCGGTGGGCCAGCCGCCGGCGAACATTCCCCCGGCCAACGTCCCGGCGACGCCGCCGAAGAAGGCGACGTTGGAGGACGACATCACGCGGGCGCTCCGCACGCACCCAGACGTGCACGTCGCGGAGGCGGAGGCGCAGCTGGCGAACGCGAAGTTGCAACAGGCGAAGCTCGCCGTCAGCCAGCGGGTGACGGCCGCGAAAGGGGAGAAGGAGCAGGCCGCCGCCGACCTGACCCTGGCGATGAAGCGGCTGGAGTCGGCGAAGCGGACACTGGATGTGAACGAGAAGCAGTTCCAGACGATCAAGCAGCTTCAGGGGATGGGACGGGCGGCGACCCTGGAACTGGCGCAGCACGAACTGGTGTACGAGAAGGCCCGGCAGGGGTTCATTGAATCGGAACAGGCGATCGAACTGGCGAAGGCGAAGGTCGCGGCCGCGGAAGCCGCCTACGACACGCTCGTCGGCAAGGCTGCGGCCGCGAAGACGGTCAACGTGAATGTCAAGTTCGACGAGCCGCGGCAGGGATTGCTTGACGTTTACGACGTGCAGCAGAAGCGAGCCTTAGCCTACCTGCGGTCGAAACCCGGCTCCGTCGCGGACCGGTTGCGGACTGCTCTGACGAAGTCAGTCGTGTTTGAATGCAAGAACCAAGGGTTCCGTGACGTTACAGCCGCTCTCAGGAAGGCGGCCGGGGCGGACGTGTTGTTCCGTGTGCCCGACTTCAACCTGTCATTAACGCTCGGGAAGGAAGACCTCCCCCTTGCCGCGTGGCTCGAACTCCTACGAGACGAGTGGAACGGTGCGGCGGCGGTCGCGCCGGACGTGAAGCCGCACGAGTGGTACGTCCGCGAGTACGGACTGTTGTTCTCGTCGAGCGGCCGGCCGGAGGGGGCGCTGACGCTCGGCGAGTTCGTGAAGGCCGTCCAGCAGGAGGCCGAGAAGCCGAAGGCGGACGGGAAGAAGGAGTAGTTCGTAGGGCGGGTCAAGGCTTTGCGCCGACCCGCCGACGCGCCCGATACCCCGGCGGGTCGGCGCAAAGCCTTGACCCGCCCTACGGAGCGCCGACCTCCAGCACCGCCAGCACCGGCCGGTGGTCGGACGCGACGGCCTCCTCGATCACCTTCGTCTCGACTACGCGGAACCGGTCGCCCGGCCGGACCAGGACGTAGTCGATTTGCTTCGCCGGCTTCGCCGACGGGTACGTCAGCAGCGCCTTGTCGCTCGTCGCGACGGCCCACGCCTTCGAGAGGATCGCCAGCGGCTGGCTGTCCGGGTTCGCGTTCAGGTCGCCAGCCAGGATGACGGGGTGGGCCGCCGTGCCGAACAGCTCGTTCAGCTTCTCCGCCTGCTGCCGGCGGTTGTCCTCGCTCTGGTGGTTGAGGTGCGTCGTCACGAACGCGATTTCGCGGCCGCCGACCGTCGCCCGGACCTCCCCCGCGATCCGCTGTTCGCGGTTCGGCTGCCCAGGTAGGTTGTGGACCGTCGGCGAACTGATCGGGAACCGCGACAGGATGAACTGGCCGTACTCGCCGCCGTCGTAGTCGATCTGCTTGCAGAACCGCCCGTGCAGGCCGGTCAGCCGGGCGAGTTCCGCCGCCTGGTCCACGCCGCCGGTCCGCTTCGTCTTGTGGTCCACCTCCTGCACGGCCACGAAGTCCGGGTCACACGCGGCGATCACCTTCGCGATCCGCGGCAGATCGACCTTGCCGTCCGTCCCCTCGCCGTGGTGGATGTTGTAACTCAGGACGCGGAGCATCACCCGCTCGGCCTTCGGCTTCAGCACGGCCGTGACCGGGAAGTGGTCCGACGGCGTGCGGCCGTCGCGGGCCGTGCGGTCGATGGCCGCCGACACGACCGTCCACTCCTTCGAGCAGCCGATCCAGTCGATCCGCGCCCCGGTCGTGGCCGACGCCTTGAACCCGGTGGCCGTGCCCTCCTCCTTCGTCGGCGTCGGGTGCGCCACGCGGTACGTGTCAACCACCGGCGACATCCCGCCGAACAGCGCCTTGTACGGCTCGCTCCCCTCGCCGCTGTTGAAGTCGCCCGTCACGATGACGCGACAGCCCTTCCCCAACTCGGCGATCTTGGCCCGCATCAGCTTCGCCGACTCCAGCCGCGCCGTCGGGCCGCGGTGGTCGAAGTGCGTGTTGACGTAAAAGATCGGCGCGGCGGCCGGGGCCTTCTTGTCCTTCAGCTTCACCCACGTCGCCATCCGCGGCAGCGAGCTGTCCCAGCTTTTCGAGCCGACCGTGTCCGGCGTCTCGCTCAGCCAGAAGTGCCCGCCGTCGAGTTTCTCGAACCGGTCCTTGCGGAAGTAGACGGCCATCATCTCGCCGGCCTCCTTGCCGTCGTCGCGGCCGGCCGACAGCCCGCCGTGGCCGGGCAGCTTCTTCGCGAGGAAGTCCCGTTGGTCGGCCAGCGTCTCCTGCGTGCCGAGCAGGTCCGGGTCGAACGCGAGGACCGTCTCCCCCAGGAAATCCTTGCGGTTGTCCCAGTTGTTGACGCCGTCCTTCGCCGTGCTGAACCGGACGTTGAAGCTCATGACGCGAACGTCGTTCGGGTCGTCCGCGAGGCGCGAACGCAACCACAGCGGCCGGTCCGTGGTGATCGCCTCGACGCCGACGGCGACCATCTTCCGGGCCAACTCCACGTCGTTGACGGTCCAGACGTAGAGCTTCAAGTTCGCGGCCTTGACCGCCCGCGCGAACTCGGCCGTCAGCACCGCCGGCGTCGCGGACAGGTCGAGGCCGTCCGCTTGAATCTCCTTCGCCTTCGCGATCAGGTCCGCGGCCGTCGGCGGCGGCTTGTCCTTCTTCGCGGCGAGCGACACGATCCAGTACGCCTTCAGGTCCGGCCGGGCCTTCTTCGCCGCCGCGACGACCTCCGCCGAGAAGCTGATGATCGCCGTCTGCTCCGGCTTGAGGCCGCTCGCCTTCAGCACGCGGTCGAGTTCTGGCACGATCTCCGGCCCGCACTTGACCTCGACGAACACCCGCTTCCCGGCCGGCACGGTCGCGAGCACGTCCTCGAGCATCGGCAGCCGCTCGCCGGCGAACCAGTCGCCCTTCCACCGGCCGACCTCCAGCCGGCCCAACTCCTCGGCCGTGAGGTCGGTGACGGCCTTGTCGATCCCCGCGGTCCGCTTGAGCGTCTTGTCGTGGAGGACGACGACCTTGCCGTCCTTGCTGAGGTACACGTCGAACTCGGCGGCGTCGGCCTTCTGGTCCCAGGCGAGCTTGACGGCCGCGACGGTGTTCTCCGGGGCGTCGTAGGACGCCCCGCGGTGGCCGACGATCTCGACGCCGGGCGGCGCGGCCAGGGCCGCGGCGAGGGCCAGGAGGGAAAGGGTCATGGCGGCTCCGGGTGGGAACGGGGGAATCGCAGGAGGTGTAGGGGCGAGGCCGGGCGCGAACAAGACCGTCTTTGGATTCACCTGGAGGGCCGGCCGCCACGCACTTACAATGTTCTCGTCCACCCCCGCCACCCGCGCTCTTCCCTCATGACGCACGCCGGAACGCTCACGACCCTCGCCGCGGCCTTGCTGTTCCTGCCGGCCGCCGGCCGCGCCGACGACGGGACGGACTTCTTCGAGAAGAAGGTCCGCCCCGTCCTCGCCGACCACTGCTACTCGTGCCACTCGGCGGCCAAGAAGAAGTCGAAGGGCGGCCTCGAACTCGACACGCCGGCCGGCATCCGCCAGGGCGGCACGTCCGGCCCGGCCGTCACCGCGAAGGACGAGAACAGCCTCTTGCTCAAGGCCGTGGCGCACGCCGCGGACGCGCCGGCCATGCCCCCGAAGGGGAAGCTGCCGGACGCCGCGGTCGCCGACCTCCGGGCGTGGGTGAGGATGGGCGCACCGCTCCCGGCCGCGACCCCGGCGAAGCCCGCGGCCGGCGACAACGGCCGTGCGTTCTGGTCGTTCCAGCCCGTCGCCGAGCGGCCGACGCCCGCGGTGTCCGACGCGAAGTGGCCGGCGACGAAGACGGACTTCTTCGTCCTCAAAAAGCTCGACGAGCAAAAGCTCTCGCCCGCGCCGCCGGCCGACAAGCGGACGCTGATCCGCCGCGCGTACTTCGACCTGATCGGCCTGCCGCCGACGTTCGAGCAGGTCGAGGCGTTCGCGAAGGACGACCGACCGGACGCTTACGAGAAGCTCGTGGACGAGCTGCTCGCGTCGCCGCGGTTCGGGGAGAAGTGGGGCCGGCACTGGTTGGACGTGACCCGGTACGCGGAGGACAACTCGACGAGCGAATCGACGTGCAAGCCGCCGCGGTTCCCGTACCGCTACCGCGACTGGGTGATCGCCGCGATGAACGCCGACGTGCCGTTCGACCGGTTCGTCCGGCTGCAACTCGCCGCCGACCTGTTGCCCGGCACGCCGCCGGCGGACAACGCGGCCCTCGGGTTCCTCGGGCTGTCGCCGGTGTACCACAAGGAGCCGAAGCTGTCGAAGGACGTGATCGCCGGCATCGTCGCGGACGAGTGGGACGAGCGGGTGGACGCCGTCACCCGCGGGTTCCTCGGCCTGACCGTCGCGTGCGCCCGGTGCCACGACCACAAGTTCGACCCGATCCCCGCGGCCGACTACTACGCCATCGCCGGCGTGATGGCGAACACGCAACTCGCCGAGCGGCCGCTGGACCGGGACGCCGCCGCCGAGGGCGCGCTCACGTCGGTCCGCCTCGACCTCGTGGACGCGACGCTGCGGCTGAGCTACGCGAAGGAGATGCGCGGCACGGCCGTGAAGGAGAAGCGCGACCCGAAGCCGTTCGACCAATCGATCAAGGACTACGAGGCGAAGGTCGCGGAGTTGAAGAAGCGGGAGAAGGAGCTGGACCGCGGCCCTATCGCGAACGTCGTCCGCGACGCCGGGACGTGGGTAAACGGCGACGACCCGGCGTGGACGGCCCTCGTCTACAAGCCCGGCGAGTTCCGCGACCTGCCCGTCTTCGTCCGCGGCAACCCGGCCCGGCCCGGCGAGGTCGTGCCGCGCCGCTTCCTGACGGCGCTCTCGCCCGGCGAGCCGCGGGCGCTGCGGACCGGCAGCGGGCGGAAGGAGCTGGCCGACGCGATCGTGACGGACGCGGCCGGGCTGACGGCGCGGGTGTTCGTCAACCGCGCCTGGGGGTGGGTGTTCGGCCGCCACCTCGTCGGCACGCCGAGCAACTTCGGCGCGCTCGGCGAGCGGCCGACGCACCCCGAACTGCTCGACGACCTCGCGGCCCGGTTCGTCGCGAACCGGTGGTCCGTGAAGTGGCTCGTCCGCGAGTTGGTGCTCTCTTCGACCTACCGCCAGTCCAGCCGGCACGACGAGAAGGCGGCCGCGGTCGATCCGGATTCCCGTTGGCTCTGGCGGGCGCAGCGGAAGCGGCTGGACGTGGAGGCGTGGCGGGACGCTATGCTGCAAGTCAGCGGGCAACTGGACCTCGCCGGCGGCGGACCGTCGGACGACCTCGACCGGTCGCGGACCGGCCGCCGCACGGTCTACGGCAAGGTGAGCCGGCAGCGGCCGTCGGACGTGCATCGGCTGTTCGACCTGCCGGACCCGAAGGCGCACGGCGAGAAGCGGGAAGCGACGACCACGCCCGTGCAGCAGCTCTACTTCCTGAACAGCCCGTTCGTCCGCCAAGCCGCGACGGCGCTGGCGAAGACCGTGGACGGGAAGTCGGCGGACGAGGGAACGAAGGCGCTGTTCCACCGCGTGCTGCTCCGCGACCCGACGGCCGACGAGTTGACGACGGCGCTGGCGTTGATCGACCCGCCGAGCGACGACGACCCGCCCGCGTGGGCGCTGCTGGCGCAGGCGCTCTTGGCGAGCAACGAGTTCCTGTACTTGATCTGATTGTGGAACCCGGAGCGGAAGCGATGGGGTGTTAGTCACCCACCCCATCGCTTCCGCTCCGGGTTCCAGGGAAGAGACGCCATGCTTTCGTCCGACCCCTTCGCCGCGACCCGCCGCACGTTCCTCTCCAACCTCGGCGGGAGCGTCGGCCTACTCGGGCTGACGAGCTTCCTACAAGCCGCGGACGCGCCCGCGAAGACGCCCCACTTCAAGCCGCGGGCGAAGCGGGTCATCTTCCTGTTCATGGCCGGCGGCCCGAGCCACCTCGACACGTTCGACCCGAAGCCGGCACTCGCCAAGCACGCCGGGCAGCGGCCGGGCGCGGCCGACCTGCGGACCGAGCGCGTCACCGGCGGGCTGATGCCGTCGCCGTTCAAGTTCCAACCCGGCGGCCAGTCCGGGCTGCCGGTCAGCGACCTGCTGCCGAACGTCCGCACCTGCGCCGACGACCTGTGCGTCCTGCGGTCGGTCCACGCGACGAACCCGAACCACTCGCCGGCCGCGAACTTCCTTGCCACCGGCCGGATCGACGCCGTCCATCCGGGTCTCGGGGCTTGGGTGTCCTACGGCCTCGGCACGGAGAACGCGGACCTGCCGGGGTTCGTGTCGCTCGGCGGCGGGTTCGGCCAGAACGGGTTCGAGCGAAGCGGGTACCTGCCAGGCCAGTTCCAGGCGACCCGCGTGGCGGCCGCCGAGGCCGACCCCGAGAAGATGATCCGCCACCTGAAGAACCCGGCCCTTTCGCCGGCGGACCAGAAGCGGCAGCTCGACGCGATCCAGGCGTTCAACAAGGCCCACGCCGCGGCGAACGGGAACGACCCGCAGCTGGAGGCCCGCGTCAAGGCGATGGAGACGGCGTTCCGCATGCAGACGGCCGCCGGCGACGCGTTCGACACCCGCCGCGAGCCGGTCAAGGTGCGGGAGGCTTACGGCCCCGGCGAGTTCGCCCGGAGCTGCCTGCTCGCCCGCCGGCTGGTCGAGCGCGGCGTGCGGTTCGTGCAGGTCTCCAACGGCGGGTGGGACCACCACGGGAACATCAGCCGCGAGCTAAAGAAGAAATGCGAGGAGATCGACCGCCCGGTCGCGGCACTCCTGAAGGACCTGCGGCAGCGCGGGCTGTTGGACGACACGCTCGTGATCTGGGGCGGAGAGTTCGGCCGCACGCCGGTGTCCGAGAACGGCGACGGCCGGGACCACAACCACTACGGGTTCACGATGTTCCTGGCCGGCGGCGGCGTGAAGGCCGGGTTCGCCCACGGCGCGACCGACGAGTTCGGGTTCAAGGCCGCGGACGACAAGGTCAGCGTCCACGACCTGCACGCGACCGTCCTGCACCTGCTGGGGTTGGACCACGAGAAGCTGACGTACCGGTACAGCGGCCGCGACTTCCGGCTGACCGACGTTCACGGCCGCGTGGTGAGCGAAATCCTGGCGTGACCGCCGAACTACGGTTTGGCCGCCACGTACCCGTAGAAGTTCTTGGTGAAGTCCCCTTCGGACAGGGGTGCGCCCTGCGGGACCTTGTAGTCCCCCCGCCCCCAGGTGAAGACGGTCGTGGTCACGGTCCCGCCGGTCCGCGCGATCGGCGCGCGGAGGCCGACCCAGTGCATCGGGATGGCCGACCCCTTCGTCTGCTCGTCCTTGTCCAGCATGTTGTCGTTGATGAGCAAGACGACACGGTAACCCCGGGCGAGGAGGCCGTTCGCCGCCTCGATCCGCGGCCAGGGGTCTTGGGGTAACGTGACGGCGGAAAGGTTGGTGGCGTCCCGCACGTCGTGGAAGCCCGACAACTGGAACCACCGGACCATCTCGTTCGGGAGCGTCGGGCCGGCGGTCATGTCGAACGGGGATAACCCGAGCGCCTCCTTCCCGACCGTGTCGTAGTCGAAGAACCAGTTCTCCGAGTCGCGGACGCTGGCCAGCGTCAGCCAGTCCACCGGGTCGATGTGGTGCGAAGCCGGCTGGTACTCGCGGCAGTCCTTCCCCGGCTTGATGACCAGCCGGTGGATGATCCCCTTGCCCTTCTCGAACAGCTCGATGCCGAACCGGGCGTAGTACGCCGGGGCGTCCGTGGCGACGTTGAACAGCAGCGCGGCCGGGCCGCACAGGCTCGTGCTCCCTTGCCGCATCAGGCCGGGCTTCGCGACCCGCATGAGCAGCCCGATCCCGACCTCTTCCCTGCTGAGGTGCGGGAAGTACGTCCCGCCGGACCGCTTGAGGAAGTCGCAAATGGCGTTGGCCGCGACCCGCTGCCCTTCCTGCGGGAGTTGGAACGGCCCCTTGCTGCCGGCCGTCGCTTCCACGGCCTTCACGAACGCCTCCAGCAGCCTCTTCGACCGCGGCGACATCGTCCGGGACCGGGTCGCGATGGCCGACAGGTCGTGCAGCTCGTTCGCCACGACCATGCCGTCGCTGAGCGAGGCGCGGATGATCTCTATCACTTCCGCGTGGCTGAGGGCGAGGTCGCCGTCGAGGGCCTTCGTGAGCGCGGCGTGGATCGACTTGCTCTTCAGGTCCGCCCACTGGTCCTGGGCGGGCGGCGGCGGGTCCGGCGTCCGCGCGGCCAGGGACTCCAGCCGGGACAGGTCGCGGCCGGCGGGGTCGATGAACCCGGTGATCGTGCCGAACTGCTTCTTCTGAAAGAACGTGATGGCCTTGTACAGTTCGTCGCTGGCGAGGCCCCGGACGATCGGGGCCTTGACGGCCGTGCCGAGCAGCCCCTCGGTCCCGCCGTTCGTGACCGGGATGCGGTTCAACAGCCCGATGACCGTCTGCTGGTCGCCCTCCAGGTTCCAGCAATTCTTGCCGGTTTCGACGTACCGGCCGACGCGCTCGCGCAGTGGCATGGGAAACCTCGCGGTGTGGATGACCCTCGGAAGTGATGTTCGGCGGCGGGCCGGTCCCGCCCTTCATTCGGGTACATCCGCACGGGCGTCGAAATGCGGCCAGGGGAAGTGTAAAAAAATCACGACCCGCGGTGGCGGGTCGGGGGGATGACGTGGGGTCGAGAACTCATCGCTTCGCGTGTTCGGCGAACGGGAACAGCCGCTTCAGCTCCTCGGCCGTCGGCTGGTGGCCGTACTCGCACAGCTCGAACGCCTCGACGTGCTTGACCGCCTTGCCCCGGTCCGGGCCGTACACCTTGTCGATCGCGTCGCGGAACAGCGCCGCGTCCTGGGCGGCCCGCGTGCCCCACGGGTGGGACCGCAGCCATTCCTTCCGCTTGGCCGCGTCCGCCGGAACCTTCCGCGTCGCCTCCTCGCTGCCGAGCGCGCCGCCCTCGTACAGTTGCGACTCCAGCTCGTGGATCGCGTCGAGCTTCGTGTCGATCACGTCGGAGATGTCCACGACGATGTCCGGGCGGAACCGGGTCGGCTTCTGGAACCGGTCGCTGGAGTACAGGAACACCGGGTTGCGGGCGAGCGGCTTCGACCCCTCGTCGGCGAACGGCACGGCCACCATGTACGCCGCGTCCTGCACGAGTACGCCGACGTACCGGTGGTCCGGGTGGTAGTCCCACGGCCGGTGGGAAATTACCACGTCCGCCTTCCACTCGCGGATGAGCCGGGTGACCGTTTTGCGGTTCGCGAGGGTCGGCTCCAACTCGCCGTCGTGGATCGGCAGCACCTCCGTCTCCGCGCCGAGGATTTTGTCCGCGGCCTTGACCTCGGCGAGCCGCCGCTTCGCGAGTTCCTCGCCCTTCATCTTCCAGTGCCCGATGTCGCCGTTGGTGACGGACACCATCTTGACGGCGTGCCCGCGCTTCGTCCACTTGGCGGCCGTGCCGCCGGCCTTCAACTCGGCGTCGTCCGGGTGTGCGCCGAACACGATGATCCGTAATTGACGGTCCGGCTTCTCCTGGGCCGCGGCGGCCGAGCCGAGCAGGGCCGCGAAGGCGGCGGCGACGAGTCGGGCTACCATGATCGCTCCTCGAAAGGGTTGTCCGGTTAAATCCCCAGCGCCGCCCGCTTCGCGTCGATGAACGGGCGGTGGTTGTTGACGTGGTTGATCGCGCCTTGAATCACCGACGCCAGCGTGACCGGCCCCTTGATGCTGTGCTCGCCGGTGCGGGCGAGTTGCTCCGGCGTCAGCTTCTCGATGATCCGGGCCATCGCCGCGCGGGTCGCGTCCACCAGGGCCAGTTCCTCGTTGATGTCGCGGTCGTGGTAGTGCAGTTCCTTCACGAACAGGTTCTCGTCCGCGGCCAGCAACTTCGGCGAATCCAGGGCGATGATCCGCTTCATCCGCTCGACGAGGATCGGCTCGAAGTCGGCGATGTGGGCGACGACTTCCAGCGTGCTCCACTTCCCGGCGACGGGGCGGGCGGTCAGTTGTTCGCGGGTCATCCCGGCGACGGCGGCCCGCAGGTCGGCGGCCCCCTGGCGGTACGCGGCGGCGAGGTCGGCGGCGGTCGGCATGGGAAAATCCTCGGTGAAGTGACGTGTTGACAGGAAACGAAGTGAGCGGGGCGGCGGCAAGATAGTAGTAGGCACACTCCGTGTGCCGTCTCGTTCATGCTGCCGGCGAGTTCGTCCGAGCCGCTGCGACCGACAGCAAACGGCACACGGAGTGTGCCTACTACTATCGTCGCTTCGAGCTTTCCCACAGTATCCGCAGCGCCTCGCGGCCGGCGGACAGGAGCTGATCGACGGCCTTCCGCCCGGCCCCGGCCCGGCCCTCGCGGTGGAACATCTTCAGCAGGGCCGTGCCGCGGGCGTCGTCCATCGCGGCGGCCATCAACTCCGTCAAGCCGTCGCGGACGTTCCACTCCTTGCCGGCGGCCGTGCAGACCGGGACAAACCCCTCCACCCGCGGGCCGACGGAATCTTGCGCGAGCGTCGCGGCCTCGCGCATTTGCACTTCCTTCGGCCGCGAGCCGGTCTGCCAGTTGTACGGCGGCTGCCACTCCATCACCGGCGACAGCAGGTCGGTGTGCGTCAGCACGCCGAGCATGTGCGGGAACTTCAACTGCGGGTTGAGCGCGATGGCGGACGTGAGCTTCGACAGCATGTCCGCGTCCGCGGACCGGGCGGCGGTGCGGGCGTGGGCGACGAACAGGATCAGGTCGGCGTGGCCGGCCGACTCGACGGCGTTCCGGACCTCGGCTTCAGTCGGGCCGTTGACGCCGTACCCGGCGGTGTCCACGATCACGAGCGGCGGGAAGTCCGGCAGCTTCAGCTCGTACCGTGTGGAGCCGACGGTCGCGGGGATCACGTCCGTGGCGGCTTGGTGGTCGCCGAGCAGCGCGTTCACGAGGCTGGACTTGCCGGCCTTCACCTGGCCGATGACGACGACGGAGAGGGACGGGGCCGACTGCCCGGGCACGGTCGTGCCGGGGCTTTCGACTTGTTGCATTAACTCCCGGTACTTGAGAGCGCCCACTTTGAGGCGGCCGCTGTTCAACTCAATTAAATGCCGGCCGAGTTCGTGGACGAACGCGACCTGGAACCAGAGCATCACGTTCTGCTGCGCCTGCTCGAACACCTTGCCGCTCGCCTTCGACGCGAGGTACTGCACGCCGGTCGTCAGCGGGTTGAACACCGCCCGCGCGAGCCACGAGATGTTGAGCGCCGTCTGCCCCCAGTCGATGGCCTTGCGGGTCTGCTTCCATTGGTTGACGGTCAGGATGTGGCTGCCGGGGACGTACTGGTTCACCTTGCGGGACAAGTCGCCGGCAACCAACTCGAAGCAGGTGAGGATTTCCGGCAGCGTGAGGTGGCCGAACGGGTCGGCCGCGCCGGGGTTGTAAACGCGGGCGATCTCCTGCGACATGGCGATCGCGAGGTCCGAGTACCGCTTCGGGTCGGCCATCTCGTCGGCGGTGATGGCGACGATGGCGTTCGCCCGCTTCTCGACGAGCTGCCACGCCGCGGCGTCGCGGTCGGTCCACAGGTCGGGCGGCTTCTCGAACCCGGTGTTCGGCAAGAGCTTTGTCTTCTTGCGGGTCCAGTGCCAGCTCAGCCCGTAGGCGGCAACGAGGCACGCGGCCATCGGCCACCACGCGATGAACGTCCACCCGGTGTGGAACAGGTGGTACGTGCCGACGCCGACGAGGAACGCGAACGGCGCGAGCACGAGCGCCGCGAGGATCAGGATGCGGTTGCGGGTCATAGGGAAGCCCCGCGGTCGGCGAGACAGGTTTTCACCCCGAAGGGGTGGGAGCGCTTAGCCCAGGGCAACGCCTTGGGCGGGACAGGTTGCCGCTCGCAGGCTTTCAGCCTGCCTTCGGTGGTACGCCCCACCCAGGGCGTTGCCCTGGGCTGAGCGCTCCCAGGCCGTTGGCCTGAAAACCCGGCGGCCGTGTTCGATTCGGTCATGACGGGCGGCTCCACTGGCGGTGGGCTTCCGTCAGTTTCTTGCGGGTCCAGTACCAACTGAGGCCGTAGGCGGCGGTGAGGCACGCGGCCATCGGCCACCAGACGATGAGAGTCCAGCCGGTGATCCAGAGGTGGTACGTCCCGACGCCGACCAAGAACACGAACGGCGCGAGGACGAGCGCCATCAAAATTAAGATGCGGTTGCGGGTCATGACGGCCGGTTCCACTGGCGGTGGGCTTCCGTCAGTTGCTGCTGGTAGAAGCTCTTCAGCCGGTGCGCGTCCGGGACGTGGCCGGCGTGGACCTCCTCGTAGTACAGGCAGAACGCCTTGCCCAAAGCGAACGTGGACGCGGCCGCGAACGTCGCGCCGACGGCGCTGCCGACGCCGGGGATCAGCTTCGCCACCTGCCGCACGGCCGTCCGCGCGAGCAGCCCCAGGCCCAGCGACCCGGCCAGTTCGAGGAACCGCGCGGCCGACATCTCCTGCCCGTAGATGCGGGCGAGGTGGTAGACCATCCGCGTCTGCACGGCCGGCAGCAGTACGAGATCGACCAGCGGGATCGGCAGCGCCCCGGCCGTCGCCGCCAGCGACGTGTACCCGAGGATGATCGGCCCGGCGTGGTCCGAGTGGATGTCCTTCAGCTTCTCCGTCAGGTGCGTCGTCCGCGCCAGCGACTGCCGGTACGCCTCGGGGAGGTAGTTCAACAGCGTCTGCTTCAGGTGCTCGCCGCCGTAGTTCGGGTCGTCGAACCCCTCCTCCGGCTTCGTGATGTCGATCGGCACGATCACGTCATACAACCCGTCGAACGCCTTCGCGTGCTCGTCGATGCGGCGCTTCACCTCCGGCAGCTCCGCCGCCGCGGGGTACGGCTGCGGGTGCTGCTGTTGCGGGTACGCCTCGTGCAGGCAGGTCAGCACGAGGACGACCGGCCGCCGCGAGTTGAACCCGCGGATGCGGCGCAGCCCCTCGCGGACGTTCCCCTGGGCCATGTCGGTCAGCTTCGCGGTGACGACCATCAGGTGCGCTTGCGAGTCGAACGCGGCCACGTCCGGCTCCGGGTCGTACCCGGCCTCGTCCAGCCCGCGGGTGTCCAAAAACTTCAACAGCGGCGCATCCGCAGTTGGAAAAGGATACTCGCGGCTGGTGCGGGTGGTGGGGCGGAAGCCGTTGCCGATGGCGGCTTCCTCGGCCCCGGTGAGGTGCTTGATGATGGTCGTCTTGCCGGACTGCGTCTTGCCGAACAGCCAGAACACGGGCGTCGGCGACTGCGTGCGGAGTTCGGCGAGCGCGGCGTCCAACCCTTCGGGTGTGGCGTCCGTGTTCCACACCGCCTTCACCACGTCCCACGCCTGCCGTAGCCCGCCGCCGATCATGACTGCTCCGGAAACAAGAGATTTTTCACCGCAGAGGACGCAGAGAGCACAGAGAAAAGACATGAAGAATTGATTGAAAACAATTTCTGTTGCTTTCTCTGTGCTCTCTGCGTCCTCTGCGGTGAATTCGCTTTCCTTCTTCGGCTATTTAGCCTTCTGCCCCGCCAAGTAGCCGATCAAATCATAAAAGTCCTGCGGCTTGAGCTTCTCCGCGATGTCGCTCGGCATCGGCGACAGCGGCGACGTTCGCTTCTTGTCCACGTCGTCGGCGCTCACCCGCGTCTCCTTCGCCTGCGGGTCGATCAGGATCAGCACCTGGCCCTCCACCCGCAGGAGGCCGGACAGTTGGCGGCCGTCGTTCAGCTCCAGCGTCGTCGTGTGGAAGGCGTGATCGACGTTCCGGTTCGGGTCGAGCACGTCTTCCAGCAGCCGCTCGATGCCGCGGTTGCCGATGCCGTCGAGCTGCGGGCCGACCTTCGCCCCCTGCCCGCCGATCTGGTGGCAGTTGGCGCAGGTGGTGGCGAACACCTTCTTGCCCGCGTCCGGGTCGATCTTTGCCTTGCGGTAGCCGTCGCCGCGCTGCTTGATGAGGGCGGCGAGCCGGGCGTCGGCGGACGGCAGCCCGGCGGTCAGCTCCTTCACGGCGGCCTGCCAGTTCGGGGCGTCGGTCGCCTTCAGCCGGTCGAGCACGGTCTTCTCTTGCAGCAACCGTGCCGAACCCTTGCCGCCGCGGACGGCCGCGAGGAGTTGTTCGGCCCCCGCCTTGCTCCCGGCCAGCCCCGTCGCGATGGTCACGCACTGCCGGTACGGGGCCGTCTTGAGTTGCTCGGTCAGGGCGATCTGGTCGAGCAGCTTCGTGGACGTGACGAGGATGGAAATCGCCTTCTCGCGAACCGCGATCGGCGAAGTCGTATCGGCGAGGATTTCGCTGCATACGGGAAGGATTTGTTCCTTCGGCAGTTTCTCGATGGCGGTGAAGGCCGCCATGCGAACGGCCTCGGACCGCTTCACGTTCCGCAGGTGGTCATACGCGACCTTCATCACGTCGAAGTCGTTCCCCGTCCCGTCCTTGAACGGGTTGGGGCCGAGGTTGATGGAAGCCCCTACGACATCGAATCCGATGGCCGTGGCGAGTTGGAAACTCTGAACCACGGTGGCGTCGTCGGGCGAGATCAATCCTTCCCGTGTTTTCTTAACCAGCAAAGCCGCTTCACTCGGCTTGAAGGTTGCTCCGGCTGTCTCGATTCCCCGCTTGAGGGCCTGGAGCATTGCGACCTGTGAGTTCGTGTCCTTCACGCCTTGAGCGGCAAGCCACGCGATTTGACGGTGACAATCACACCCGTACCGGCCGACGTGCTGGTAAGCACGCTCCGCGAACGCGGCGTCGAGAGTGCCCGCCTTCAGTCGCTCGGAGAGCCACCACCCGGCGTAGGCGGTCGGCACGCCGAGAAACACGTCGTCGAGGTCCTTTGCGGCCGGTTCACCAGATTTGACCGAGTCTTTCAACAGCCACACGAGTTGAGCCTGCGATTCGTCGGTTGCCAACGTGTTCCGCAGTGCGACACGGGCCGCATGTCGAAGCCCAATGTCTTCGTTCGGTATCGATGGGATGAATTTTGCAAGAGGTAAGATACTTTGGTGATGCGGACGGGCGGCGATCAAGTCCACGGCCGCACGAGCGATCACTGGAGAACGTGCATTTTTAAATGAGAGATGCTTGTGAACCTTGTCATAGATATCCTCCCCAAATCGATTGGGGGGGTAATCTGCAAGAGCACGAAGGCCGTGAACGTCAATGATTCCAGCCGGATCAACTTCAAGTGGATTCACCGCTATGGAGTAAACGGACGACATGCCGGCTAAGTCAACCATAGTATTGGCCCCGGCCAGCTCCGCAATCTCACACCAGGATACCACAAACTGCCTTAGCAATACTGGCTTTGCTTCGATCATATTGCCTTGTCGCTCAAATACAGGCATCAACTCTAATAAACTTTTTGGTTCACTTTTGAGGCGGCTATTAATTTGCAGGACTGCCAAAAGTCGAGTTGTAATGTTCTTGCTGTACGCCAAGTCTACCAGCCTATCCATCTTTTCCTTCGTCAAATCCGCGAACGGCATCTTCGGCGCGCCCCCGGCCGTCGCGACGATCCGCCAGACGCGGCCGTGCGTCTTGTCCCGCTGTGGGTGCTTCAGGTCCACCTCGTAGTGGCCGACGATCTTGTTGTAAAAGTCCGTCACGTACAGCGCCCCGTCCGGGCCGAGCTTGATGTCCGTCGGCCGGAACCACGGGTCCGAACTCACCAAAAAGTCCGGCAACTCCTTCGCCACCGGGGTGCTCCCCTTCCACTCGATCCGGTCGGCGTTGATCCGGCTCGTCACCACGTTCCCCAGGAACATGCACCCCGCCCACTCCTTCGGGAAGTGGTCGGCGTCGTACCACGTCAGGCCGCACAGGCCGGTGCTGCCGTGGTCGTGCCGGGTGACGTGCGGGGCGTACCCCAGGCCGTCGTGCGGCTTGCCGAAGCTGTCGTAGTACGCCCCCTTGATGAGCTGCGTGATCGGCTTCGAGTGGCAGTCGGCCGTGTACAGGTTGAACCACGGGTCCACCGCCATGCCGAACGGGTTCACCTGCCCGCGGGTGTACACCTCGATCCGCGACCCGTCCGGCCGGAACCGGAACGTGTGCCCGGAGTTCATCTGGATTTCGTGCCCGTCCGTCCCCTTCACCTTCGAGTCGTTGGCGAACCCGTGGCAGGCGTACACCCAGCCGTCCGGCATGTGCGTGAACGAGTTCGTCATGCCGTGCGTGTCCCGCGTGCCGAACCCGGCGAACAGGACCTCCCGCTTGTCGGCCTTGCCGTCGCCGTCGGTGTCGGTGAGCTTCAGGATTTCGCCGACGCTGGAGACGATGCAGCTCTTGCAGTCCGGCAACGGGAGGATGCCGATGGGGATATTGAGCTTGTCGTAAAAGACCTCGACCTTCTTCGCCTTGCCGTCGTCGCCGATGTCGGAGAGGACGAACAGCTTGTCGGCCGCCTTGCCCGGCTCGGCGGCGAACGGGTAGTGGTAGCTGGTGGTGACCCACAGCCGGCCCTTCGCGTCGAAGGTGTGCTGCATCGGCTTCTGGATATCGGGTTCGGACGCGACGAGCTGGGCGGCGAACCCCGGCGGGAGCTTGAACGACTTGAGTTCGTCGGCCGGGCTGCGGGCGTCGGTGGGTGCGACGGGCGGCTGGGCGAGCGCCGGCGAGGCGAGCAGCGCGAGGAGAGCGAGCGACCGCATGGCGAAGGGGCCTCCGGTGGGGTGGAGAGGGGATTCTATCGCGCGTATCGCGGCGAAGGAATTCGTTTAGCCGCGACCCGGAGGCTCGGCGGAGGGGAGCGCGGGGCACGCACGAATCCGGGACATGGGCGCGCGGGAAGAAGACCTAGACTTCCGAAGTCCGGCTGGAAGTCGGGCGCTCGCCGGAGCGTTCACGGGGCCGGCATACGCTCCTCCGCCCGTTCGACTTCCGAAGTCGAAGCCGGACTTCGGAAGTCGGGCGCTCGCACTCCCCTCGGCAAAGCCTCCGGGTCGCGGCTAAACGGCCGCCTTGAACGATTCGAGCGCCAGCGCCATGCCCTCGGCGAAATGCACCTTCGGCTCGTACCCGAGCACCGTGCGGGCCTTCGCGATGCTGAAGTCGAGGTTCAGCCCGGCGAACTTCAGCGTCGCCTGCGTGATCCGCGGCGGGTGCGGCTTGTTCCGCCGCCGGAACACCCGCTCCCGCCACGCCGCCAGCCGCCAGGCCAGCCACAGCGGGATCGACAGCTTCGGCCGCGGCAGCCCCAGCCCGTCCGCGACCGCCTCGAAGAACTGCCGCTTCGACACGAACTCGCCGTCCGTGATGTTGAAGACTTCGCCGACGGCCGCGTCGTTCTCGGCGGCCAGGAAGCAGGCGTCCGCGATGTTGCCGACGTAGGTGGTGTTCAGCGCGTACCGGCCGCCGGCGATGTAGATGATGCTCCGCTCCTTCAGCCGCTCGGCCAAGCGGGGGAGCACCGACCGGTCGCGGGGGCCGTACACGAAGCCGGGGCGGAGGACGGTGATGGGAAGGTTGTGCTTGCGGACGTATTCGAGGGCCAGCTTCTCGCTCTCGACCTTCGACTGCGTGTACCCGTCGATGTGGTGGTCCGGCAGCGGTTCGCCCTCGTCCGTGCCGTGGTGGTGGCGGGCCGCGTACACGCCGAGGCTGGAGACGTGGACGAACCGCTTCAGCGGCTTGCCGCGGACCGCTTCGAGCAGGTTGCGAAGCCCCTCGACGTTGACGGCGCGGTACTCGTCGGCCGGTCCCCAGTCGCCGACCTTCGCGGCGGCGTGGACGATCACATCCACGCCCTCGACGGCCTTCGCGACGGCGGCCGGGTCGGTCACGTCGCCGGGGATGATTTCCGCGTCGAGCGACTTGAGGTGCGTCAGGTCGGCGGTCGGCCGGGCGAGGGCGCGGACGGCGTAGCCGCGGGCCTTCGCGCGGTCGGCGACGTGGCTGCCGACGAACCCGGTCGCGCCGGTGATGAGGTACGTGGCCACGGTGAAGCCTCAAAGTAGCAGGCACACGCCGTGTGCCGTCTCCTGTCGGCCGCGGCGACTCGGACGAACCCGCCGACACGCCGAGGAGACGGCACACGGCGTGTGCCTACTACTATGTGCGCCGTTGCCATCCGCCAGCCCTTCGCCGATACTGTGCCCACGCTCCTTTCCCACGGGTCCCGCCATGCGCCACCTGATTCCCCTCGCAGCCTTGCTGCTCGCCGCAACTCCGGCCGCCGCCGCGAAACGGCCGAACGTCGTCGTCATGATGACCGACGACCAGCGGGCCGACTTCATGAGCCTCGCCGGCCACCCCTTCCTCAAGACGCCGAACATGGACCGCATCGGCCGGGAAGGAGCGCACTTCAAGAACGCCTTCGTCACGAACGCCTTGTGCGCCCCCAGCCGGGCGACGATGATGACCGGGCTGTACTCGCACGCCAACGGCGTCCTCGACAACATGGGGTCGAAGCTCAACCCGCAGGCCGTCTGGATGCCGGACATCCTCAAGGCCAACGGGTACGAGGTCGCGTTCGTCGGCAAGTCGCACGTGCCGGGGCACTTCCGCGAGAAGGCGTGGGACTACTACTTCGGGTTCACCGGCCAGGGGAACTACACGAACGCCCGCATCGCCGAGACGGGGCCGGACGGCAAACTCGGCCCGGACAAGCCCTACGAGGGGTGGATGGACGACATCACCACGGACCACGCGGTCAAGTGGATGAAGAAGGACCGCGGGGAGAAGCCGTTCGCGCTGTTCCTGTTCTTCAAGGCCCCGCACCGGCAGTGGAACCCGCCGGCCCGCCACAAGGAGCTGTACAAGGACGCGGCCGTGAAGAAGCCGGCCCTGTGGGACGATCCGGGCCAGGGCAAGCCGCGGGCGTTTCTCCAGGCCGCGAACATGTTCGGCCAGTACCCGGACACGAAGAACTACGAGGAGATGATCCGCGACTACTGCCGGTGCATCACCGGCGTGGACGACAACGTCGGCAAGGTGCTGGCCGCGCTCGACGAGCTGAAGGCCGCCGACGACACGATGGTGATGTACACGTCGGACAACGGGTTCTTCCTCGGCGAGTGGCAGCGGTTCGACAAGCGGTTCATGCACGAGGTGTCCATCCGCGTGCCGATGCTGATCCGCCACCCGAAGTCGGTGAAGGCCGGGCAGACGCCGACGGGGATGGTGCTGAACGTGGACGTAGCGCCGACGGTGCTGAACTTCGCCAACCTCCCGTACCCGAACGAGATGCACGGCCGGAGCGTGACGCAGTTGGTCGCGGAGCCGAAGGCGGACAACGCGAAGCCGTGGCGGGATGCGTGGTACTACGAGTACCACGAGTTCCCGGACCCGTCGCACAACGTGAACAAGCACCGCGGCGTGCGGACCGAGAAGTACAAGTTCATCCACTACTACGAGCCGCCGTTCAAGTTCCGCGAGGAGTTCGAGCTGTACGACCTGCAGGCCGACCCGGACGAGAAGGAGAACCTGGCGAACCGGCCGAAGCACAAGGCGACGGCGGACGAGATGAAGGCGAAGCTGGAGAAGCTGCGAACGGAGTTGGGGGCGAAGTGAAAAATGGCCCGCAGATGACGCAGACTTCGACGCAGATGAAGAGGATCAACACCAAAGATTTAATTTCTTGCTTTATCCGGTTTTCATCTGCGTCGAAGTCTGCGTCATCTGCGGGCCATTCTTAATGTTTGACCTGGCCCGCGTCGAACTCGACGCCGATCACCGCGCCGACGGACACGTCCTCGCCCCGATACTCGATCAGCCCGCGGCGGACGTGGACCTGCCACAGCACCGGCCCGGTCGCCGCCCGGACCAGCTGCATCAGCTTCTTCCCCTTTTCGCCGTCGATGGCCGGGATCACCGTCGTCCGCTCCTGGCCCGGCTCGAGCGGCGCGTCGTCCTGCTCCTGGCCGAGCACGAACTCCCGCCCTTGCACGAACGGCCACGGGATCGGCCCGCCGGGGAACCGCTCGCCGCCGACGACCACGCCGGTCAGCGGCGGCTCGCCGGCGACCGTCGCGTACCGGTTGTACGCCGGGTCGAGCGGGTGGAACGACACCCCGGCCGACCGGTTCCGCACGCGGACCGTCAACACCAGGCACTCCAAGTGCCGCTTCCAGTCGCCGTCCCCCTTCCACTCTGTCTTCCGCTCCTCGACGGCCACCGGCTCGAATTCCAGGTCGCCGACCGCGAGCCGCTGCCCCAGCTTCACCCGCAGGGCGGCCGGGATCGGCTGGTTCGCGTCCACCGGCAGCGCGGACACCTTCTTCCGCTCCGCCTGCCGGTACTGGCCGAAGAAGTCCGGGACGACCGACAACGGGTGCGGCCGGCCGAGCAGCCAGCCCCACGCGGCGAGCACCGTCATCAACACCGCGTAGCCGACGAGCACCCAGAAGAGCCGGCCTCGGCGCGACGGCTCGGGCGGGAAGCCGAGCTTCTTGCCGGACGCCGACGACGCGGACAGCGGCAGGTCCGCCGGCGGCAGCTTCGCCCACGGGTTGGCCGCCTCCTCCGGCTTGGCCGGGGGCGGGAACACCGGTGGCGGTGGCGGCGGTGGCGGGGCCACGGACGGGGCGTCCGCCTTCGGGAACAGCGCGAAGTCCGGCTGCGACAGGTCCTTCTTGATGAACGGCGTCGGCGGGCCGAGGATCGGCCGGACGACGTCGCCGGCCTTCAACTCGTCGGTGGACTGCATCCCCTCGGGGCCGGATTCGGGCCGGGCCGGGAAGTCGATCTTGCCGGACGACGGCTCCGGCAGCTCTGGCCGCAGTTGCGGCCGCGGCGGCTGGGACGAGAACAGGCTGTCCTCGTCGTGCTCGGGCTCGCCGAAGATGCTCTCGGCCCCCTCCGGCCGCGGCGGCCGCGGGGACTTCGGCATCGGGTAGTCGCTGGGGGCGGGGGCCGCGGCCTCCGGCGGCGTGTGCTTGACCCGGTGCTGGGACGGCGTGTCCGGCGGCCCGCCGACCGCCCGGCCGGCGGGGGCGGGGGCGGTCACGACCTGTCGGCAATGCGGGCAGCGGACCGGCTTGCCGGCCATGTCGAAGCCGACGCCCATGCGGCGGCCACACTTCGGGCAGGCGAACGTAAGCGCAGTCATGACGTGGCGGTCTCGAATCGCCGGGCGGTAGCGAGCGGGCGGGTTATTCTAGACTAGCGGACGAACCCCGGTCGAGACGTGCAGATTGTGAGAAGCGGTCGAAATTATTAAAACCCGCGACCGGTCCGGACGGGAAAAAAGAACCGGGCCGTCCGGGTGGGCGTCCGGACGACCCGGCAAGGGGCGTCGCTCCGGGGCGAACGGAGCATAAGCGGTGGTTCGGGGCGAAGGTTTGGCCGGGTGCTGGGGAACACCCGCCAAGCGAATGAGGGCGAACTCGGGCGAGAAAAAACCGGGCGAACTCAACTGCGGGCGAACATCGAGCCTGGGCAGCTCTCGGGCGAGGGCGACTGCTGGGCGTGGGCGACGGTCGGGCGAACCGTTGGGCGATTCGGGCGACTGCGGGCGATCCTGGGCGAGGGCGAGTTCGAGTGGGCGACTCGAATGATGGACCTAAGAAGCACGAGGAGTGCCGGCGAAAAGAATTTTTGCCCGAATGATCGCAAATTGTTTATGGCGAACTGCTTGCGTTCTCAATTCTCGATCGGCTCGCCGCGGCGCGTCCCGAAAAACCTGTCGTCGCCTCCGACATGTGCCCCAAAAATCCCGACAGGTGGGCGGACACGGTAAGGCGTGAGAGAACCTTCAGAAGTGAGCGGTTTCCCCCGACGACCCGAAGTTCAATCCCCTCACGTCGGGATGCGAATCACCTCGGCGTCCGCAATGGCGAACACGCGGTCCCCTGGCGTCGGGGCGACGGCGGCCGAGCCGGTGAAGGAGCCGAACGCCGGCAGCACCGCGGACCGGTCGCGGAGCCAGAAGCACGGCAGCCGGACGCTCTGGCGGCCCGGCCCGCCGAGCCGGACGCCGGGGTGCAGGTGGCCGGCCAGCACGTACCCGGCGGGGGATTCGTCCGGGTAGTGCGCGAACGCGAACGGCGGGTCTGCTGTTTCGCCGGGCCACGCGTCGGCCCACGGCGGCGGGCCGGCCGCGTCGTGGTTCCCGCGGACCAGGACGACTTCCAGCGCGGCCCGCGCCCGCCGCCACGCGGACAACTCGTTGACGAGTTGCGGCGTCCGGCCGGGGCGGGCGTGCCAGAAGTCGCCGAGGACGACGAGCCGCTCCGCGGCCGTCGCGTCGACCGCCCGGTCGAGCCGCGCCAGCGTTTCGTCCGCGCCGCCGGGGACGGGCACGGCCGCGGCCCGGAACGTGTCGGCCTTGCCGAAGTGCAGGTCCGCGACGATCAGCGTCCGCCGGCGCGGCCAGAACAGCGACCGGTCCGCCCGCAGCTCGACCTCCTCGCCCGCGACTTCGACGATCACGCCGCGTCCTCCCCCGCCTGGCGTTCGAGGGCGGCGGCCATCCGCTTCACCCGGTCGGCCAGCGTCTCGGACGACACGGACTCCCGCATCCGGTCCACGAGCAGCGGGAACGCCAACGGCGACGGCCGGTCGAGGTCCGCGATGACCAGCTCGCTGTCCGCGATCCGCACGAGGGCCGTCCGCAGGCGGTCGAATTCCAACTGCCGGTCGAGCACCTCCTGCCGCGCCTGGAATAGGAGCAGGTTCTGCGGGTCGTACTCGCGGAACACGTCGTAGAAGAGGCCGCTGGACGCCTGGAGTTGCTTCGCCGTGCGGCCGGCGTTCGGCAGCCCCGGCGACACGAGGCCGGCGACGCGGGCGACCTCCCGAAACTGCCGCTTCGCCAGCTCCGCCGCGTTCAGCGATTCCGTCACGTCGGCGGCCAGCCCGTTGGGCGAAAGTATCTGCTTCAAACTCGCCGAGTCGAGGTCGATGGGGTCCGGGGAAACGAGTTCCAGCCCGTAGTCGCTGGCCGCGAGGGTGAACGTCTGCGGCCGCAATCGGGCGAGCCGCAGCGCGAGCACGGCCGCGAGGCCCTCGTGGACGAGCCGCCCCTCGAACGGGTAGAGGAACAGGTGTCGCCCGGCCCGCGTCGTCAGCGTCTCGACGAGCAGTTCGTGCAGCCGCGGCACCCGCGACCACCGGGCCTGCACGCCCAGGATCGGGCGAACGGCAGCCATCTCCGGCTCGGCGAAGACGCCACGGCTCGCGGCGTCGAGCTGCCGGCGGAAGGACGCGGCGAGCGCCCCGGACAGCGGGATGCGGCCGCCGGACCAGCGCGGCACGGTGTTCGCCGGCCGCGTGGTGCGGCGGACCAACACCGTCATCTGGTGGATGCGGACGAACTCGAGCACCCGCCCGGCGAACGTGAACCGGTCGCCCTGTTTTAGCTTCGCCGCGAACGATTCCTCCACCGACCCCAGCCGGCCGCCGCGGAGGAACCGGACCTCGATCGTGGCGTCACTCGTGATCGTGCCGACGGACATCCGATGCCGCCGCGCCGTCCGCTCGTCCGGCACGGTGAACCGGTCGCCGTCGAACACCACGCGGCGGTACTCCGGGTACGCCCGCAGCGCCTCGCCGCCGCGGGTAACGAAGTCGAGAACCCACTCCCACTCCGCGTCCGACAGGTCCTTGTAGGCCCGCGTCGTCCGCACCTCCGCGAGCAGTTCTTCGGCCCGGAACCCGCCGGCGACGGCGGAGCTGACGGCGTGTTGGGCCAGCACGTCGAGCGGCTTCGCCACCGGCTCGCGGCCCTCGATCTCGCCGCGGGCGACGGCCGCCCGCACGGCCGCGACCTCGATCAGCTCCAGCGCGTTCGTCGGCACGCACGTCACCCGGCTCGTCGTCCCCGGCTGGTGGCCGCTCCGCCCGGCCCGCTGGAGCAGCCGCGCCACGCCCTTCGGGCTGCCGACTTGCAACACGCGGTCCACCGGGGCGAAATCGACGCCGAGGTCGAGGCTGGACGTGCAGACGACGCACCGCAACGTGCCGAGCCGCAGTTGGTCTTCCACCCAGTCCCGCGTCTTGCGGTCGAGCGACCCGTGGTGCAGCGCGATGACCCCGGCCCAGTCCGGCCGCGCGGCGAGGAGCGCCTGATACCAAATCTCCGTGTGCGACCGCGTGTTCGTGAACAGCAGGACGGAGCGACTCTCTTCGACGGCCGCGATCACCTCCGGGAGCAGCCGTAGGCCGAGGTGGCCGGCCCACGGGAAGCGGTCGATCTTCGGCGGGATGACGCTGTCGATGGCGACCGGCTTCGGGACGTGCCCGCGGACGACGCGGCCGGGACGGCTCGCGCCGAGGAGTGTTTCGAGGGCAACGTCCAAATTGCCGAGCGTGGCGGACAGGCCCCAGGTGCGGAGGGCCGGCTGGAACGACCGTAGCCGGGCGAGGGCGAGTTCCGTCAGGACGCCCCGCTTGGAGCCGAGGAGTTCGTGCCACTCGTCCACGACGACGCACCGCAGCCCGGCAAACTTCTCGCGGGCGTCCGGGTGCGTCAGCAGCAGCGACAGGCTCTCCGGCGTGGTCACGAGGACCGTCGGGAGCTGCTTCCGCTGTTTGGCGCGGGCGGACGACGACGTGTCGCCGGTGCGGACGCCGACGGTCCAGTTCAGGCCAAGGGAGTTCAGCGGGGCTTCGAGTGACAGTGCGGTGTCAGTGGAGAGCGCCCGCAGCGGCGTGAGCCACAGGACGCGGAGCGGCGGCGTGACGGTCGATGGCTCGGCGAGGGCTTCGAGGACGGGGCCGAGGAACGCGGCGTAGGTCTTGCCCGTGCCGGTGGCGGAGTGGATGAGGCCGCTCTCGCCGCCGCGGTACGCGGCCCAGACTTCTTCCTGGAACGGAAACGGCGACCACCCGCGCGCCGCCATCCACGCCGCGACGGAGAGCGGGGCCGGGGGCGGCAGGGATTTTGAGCGGGTTCTGGTCACCGGAATTCTCGGAGGAATCAACGCCCTGACTTCCGAAGTCCGGCTTCGACTTCGGAAGTCGATCCCGCGCCGAAGCGCTCCTTCCCACCCGAATGCGTACTGGCCGCGCTCGACTTCCGAAGTCGAAGCCGGACTTCGGAAGTCAGGGTTCACCCCGGCGGCAACAGCGCCTTCGCCCGGTCCAGCGTGTCCGCGTCCTGCGGCTTCTTGTCCGTCCGCCATCGCAGCATCCGCGGGAACCGGACGGCCACCCCGGACTTGTGCCGGGTCGAGCGCTGGATGCCCTCGAACCCCAGCTCGAACACCAGCTCCGGCGTCACCGTGCGGACCGGGCCGAACTTTTCGAGCGTGTTCCGCCGCACGAACGCATCGACCCGCGCGATCTCCGCGTCCGTCAGCCCGCTGTACGCCTTCGCGAACGGGACGAGCGCGCCGGCGTCCCACACGCCGAACGTGTAGTCGGTGAACAGCCCGCTCCGTTTGCCGTGCCCTTGCTGGGCGTAGATCAGCACGGCGTCCACCGTGTACGGCTCGACCTTCCACTTCCACCAGTCGCCGCGGACCCGGCCGACGCGGTACGGCGACGCCCGGCGCTTCAGCATCATTCCCTCGACCCCGCGGGTCCGGCTCGCTTCCCGCTCCACCGCCAGGGAGGTCCAACTCTCGAACGCGATCCGCGGCGATAGCACCAGCGCGGGATGATCGACTGCGCGGACGAGTTCTTCCAACGTCCCGCGCCGTTCCGACAGCGGCCGGTCGCGTAGGTCCGC
Source organism: Limnoglobus sp. (assembly GCF_059499385.1). Classification (NCBI taxonomy): domain Bacteria; kingdom Pseudomonadati; phylum Planctomycetota; class Planctomycetia; order Gemmatales; family Gemmataceae; genus Limnoglobus; species Limnoglobus sp. The sequence continues at coordinate 32,598 of NZ_JCABYM010000042.1, forward strand.
GCCGGCGAACTCGATCAGGTCGTAGGCCATGACGACGACCGGCACGTCGGCGAGCAGCTTCTTGCCGACGGTCTTGCGGCCGATCCGCTTCTGCAGGTCGGCGAACGGCCGCACGGCCCCGGCCTTCCACGGCAGGATTTCGCCGTCGATCACCGTCCCGTCCGGCAGTCGGTCGGCCATCGTGACCAACTCCGGGTAGCGGTCGGTGACGAGTTCCTCGCCGCGGGACCAGACGAACGCCTGCCCGCCGCGGCGGACGACCTGCGACCGGATGCCGTCCCACTTCCACTCGGCCTGCCACTCGTCCGGGGGACCGAGCGCCGCCGGGTCGCCCTCGATCGGGTGCGCGAGGAAGAACGGGTACGGCCGACTCTTCTCCGCGTCGGCCGCGTCCGGGGCGGTGAGCGCCGCGTAGAACGCGGCCGTCGGCTCCCAGTGACCCATGAGGCGATGCGCGATCACGTCAGAATCGAGGGTCGCCACCTTCGCGACGGCGCGGGTGACGAGGAGCTGCGAGACACCGACGCGGAACTCGCCGGTGATGAGCTTGTTCCAGACGAACCGCTGCCGCGTGTCGAGTTCCGCCCACGCCGCCAGGACGGACGCCTTCTGTTCTGCCTCCGGAAGATCGCGGAGCGGAAGCAACCTCTCTTCCACCCATTCGGCGAGCGGCCGGTTGGAACTCGCCTCGGCCGTCGGCAGCAGCAGGGCCATCGTCTCGGCCACGTCGCCGACGCTGTGGTAGCACTCGTCGAACAGCCACTCCGGGATGTCCGCCAGCTCCCGCGCCCACTCGCGCAACCGCTTCGACGGGACCGCCTGCCGGGGCTTGCGGCCGCTGAGGAAGTAGACCGCCCACGCCGCGTCCGCCGGCGGCACGGCGGCGAAGTAGCGGGCCAGTGCCTCGACCTTCCGGCCGGTGCGGGTCGTCTGGTCCAGTTCCGCGAACAGGTCGGCGAACGCCTTCACGGCGGCGTGCCCTCCGGCGGCAGCGGATCTTCCTCGTCGCCGAACCGGGTGGCGATCACATCGGCGCTCGTCCCGTGGTCCCGCAACCAGCGGGCCAGAACCGCCGCGAACCCGTGCGTGGCCAGCACCCGCTCGGCCCCGGTCTCCCGCACGGCCGTCAGCAGGCCCGGCCAGTCGGCGTGATCGGACAGGACGAACCCGCGGTCGAGCGCCCGCCGCCGCCGCGCCCCACGGACCCGCATCCAGCCGGACGCCATCGCGGTCGAGGCCGGCTCGAACTTCTTCATCCACGGCGACCCGTCGGCCGACGGCGGCGCGAGGACGAGCGCCCCGGCCCACGCCTTCTTGCCCCCGCGGACCGACTCGCCGACCGGCAGCGTCGCCGGCAGCGGCACGCCGCTCTCGCGGTACGCCGCGGTCAGCTTCTCGACCGCCCCGTGCGTGTAGATCGGCCCGATGGACGGATCGACGCCCGCGAGGACGCGCTGCGCCTTCCCCAGCGCGTACGCGAAGATGACGCTCGCCAGCCCGGCGTCGCGGTTCGCCCGCCACCAGCCGTTGATCTCGGCGAACAGCGCCTCGGACGGGTCCCACCGGTAGACCGGCAGGCCGAACGTCGATTCGGTGATGAACGTGTGGCAGCGGACCGGCTCGAACGGCGTACACGTCGGGTCCGGGTCGAGCTTGTAGTCGCCGCTGACGACCCAAACTTCACCCTTATGCTCCAGTCGAATCTGCGCCGAGCCGAGGACGTGCCCGGCCGGGTGGAACGAGACGATGACGCCGTTGTGGTCGAGCTGCTCGCCGTAGCGGAGGGTGGCGAGGTTCGGCGAGCCGAGGCGGACGTTCAGCAGGTGGCGGCCGGGTTCGGCGGCGAGGTACGATCCGCACCCCCAGCGGGCGTGGTCGGCGTGGGCGTGCGTCACAACGGCCCGCGGCACGGGCTTCCAGGGGTCGATGTGGAACCGCCCGGCCGGGCAGTACAGGCCGTCGTCGGTGAGTTCAACCAAGGGGGAACGCAACGGAACCTCGCGCGGGCGGCGTCCCATTCTAGGTGGTCCGCGGCGGGCGGTTCCAGGGGCGAACTTCTCCGGGCGGAGTATACTTCGGGCGAGGGAGGTAACGATGCCGATCCACGACTGGACCCGCGTGCCGGACTACGTGTTCCACGACTTCCATCTGGGTTGGGTCGCGGAACTGTCCCGGCGGTTGAACGACCGCCTCCCGAAGACTCATTTCGCCCTGAGCGAGACGCTCGAGCTGCGACCCCCTCCGGGCTTCTTGGACATGCCAGAGCCGGAGGAGTCGGAAGAAACCCGACTTCGGCGTCACAACACGACGATTGAACAAGATGAACCCGGAACGCGGCTGGTCGCACGGCGTGATGTTGTCGAGTACGCCAACCGGGTCATCTCGATCCGCGACGCCGACACGCACGTCGTTGTCGCCGGGATCACGATCGTTTCCCCGCAAGAGAAGAGGAGTCGGTATCGTTGGGAGGCGTTCGTGCGACACGCGGTCGCTGCGCTGACGCACGACATCAACTTGCTGGTCGTCGATCTGTTCCCGCCGACGGTGCGTGACCCGAAGGGCATCCACAAGGCCATCTGGGACGAGTTCGAGGACGTGCCGTTCGACCCGCCGGCCGACAAGCCGCTGACGCTCGTGAGCTACGTCGCGCGGCCGACGCTCACCGCGTACATCGAGCCGGTCGCGGTCGGCGACGCGCTGCCGGACATGCCGCTGTTCCTCGGCGCGAGCGAGTACATCCAGGTGCCGCTCGAAACGACGTACCTAGCCACGTGGGCCGTGTCGCCGGAACCGATCCGGGAGCTGGTCGAGCCGGCGAAATGACCGTCACTCGGCCGGGCGGTCGGGTTGCCCGTGGCCCGCGGGAATCAGGCGGCGGGCGAGCTTTCGCTGCCGCCACCCGGCGAGGAATACGGCCACGCCGATCCCGATGAAGACGAGGCCGACGAGGTTCGACCAACAGAAGAGGAGGCCGCCCAACCCGATCAGCCCGAGGGCGTGTCGCGACAGGGACGCCCCGTCCGCCCACAGGCTCCGGCCGGCCGCCGCGTCGCGTTTCCCCTCCCAGGTCTTGACCGCCGCGCGGTCCGCCCCGCACACGGGGCAGCGGTCCGCTGCTTCCACCCGCTCGGCCGGCATGCACCGCCGGTGGACCGGGACGCCGCACCGGTAGCAGAACTCGCCGTCGGAGCGGCCGGAGATCGGTTGGTCGCAGATCGCGCACGGCTTGCCGGGCAGTTGCATCGGACGGCCCTCGGTGTGCCCGCGAGGTTACACCGTCTTCAGCAGCTCGCCCAGCAAATTCCCCTGCGGGTAGCTGTGCCCCAGGTGCTGGCGGTAGCCCTCGGCGAACGCCACGCCGCGGCCACTCGCCTGCGCGGCGGCCCAGTCCCGCATCGACTGCACGAGGCTGTCCACGCCGTGGTGGTGCCGCAGCCACGCCCGCTGGCTCTCGTGGCACTCCAGCATCCGCCCCTTGTCGTCGATCGCGCCCGAGATGTCGATCCGGAACGACGGCGGGATCGCGTTCCCGAATGCGTCCTTGCCCTCCAGCGGGTCGCAGTAGTACAGGTGCGGGATGTGCGGGATCGGCGGGTGCACGTGGCGGCCGTGCAGGAAGTTCGGGATCGGCGCGGCGAACGTCGCGGCCCGGACGACCTTGCTCGTCTGCTCGTGATCCAAGTGGTAGTCGTCCGGGCTGTGCGTCAGCACCACGTCCGCCTTCACCTGGTTAATCAGCCGCACCACCTTCTCGACCGTCTCGTCGCTGTACACCACCCGCAGGTCCAGCTCCTCCAGGCAGTGGTACGTCGCGCCGATGGCCGTCGCCGCGGCCGCCCCCTCCGCACGACGGATGCGGGCGATTTCCTCCGGCGGGTGCTCGGCCGACCCGCAGTCGCCGGCCGTCATCGTCGCGACGTGGGCCGCCCACCCGTGCTCCCGCATCAGCCGCACGAGCGTGCCGCCGCACAGGAACTCGGCGTCGTCCGGGTGGGCGAGGACGGCAAGAATGACTCTGTTCATGGGGTCTGGGGTATGGGGTTTGGGGTCTGGGGTAAAGCAAAAAGGGTCCGGGGTTTTACCCCCAGACCCTAGACCCCATACCCCAGACCCTGCCCTAGTCCCGCACGGCGTACAGGTCGTGCTCGGCGTTCACCGCGCCGACGACCCACCGGTTGATGTCCCGGAGCATCCCGGCGTGCAGCTTCGTCGCGTTCGCGTACTCGAAGAACCGCACGTCCGCCCCGGCCGCGTACAGGGCCGTGTAGTCCTGCGCCATCCCGGACGGGTCGGCCGCCGGGTTGTTCAGGCTCTGGCCGAGGAACACCTTCATCTGCCGGGCGTCGGCCATGTTGAAGACCGGCCGCCCGTCCGCCGGCCGCGGCATCGTCCCGTTCAGGGCGACCACACCCGCCACCTTCCCGGCCAGGGCGAACCCGGCCCGGTACGCGGCGTCCGCGCCTTCGTTCACGCCGACGAGGTAGACCCGCTCCGAGTGGATGTGGTACGTCCGCCGGGTCAGCTCGACGGCCAGCCGCACGTACTCGCCGAACATCTCGTCGGCGCTCGCGTGCTTCCACCCGAACCCCCGCTGCCCGCTCGGCCGACGGCCCAACGGCTCCGGCCCGCGGAGGCTGAGGTAGATGAAGTTCTGGGTCGAAATCTTCGGCGCGATCCGCAGAACCTGTTCCTCGTTCCCGCCGCGGCCGTGGAACAGCACGAGCAGCGGGTACGCGTAACCGGGTTCGTAGGACTCGGGGAGGAGCGTCCGGATCGGCAGGCCGAGCATCGGTTCGGCCGCGAGATCATCCCCCTCGACGAGGCGATCCGTCCGCCAGTGGTTCATGTCCGGCATGGGCTACCTATTTCCCTAGAAATTTCCCGACGGTTGGGGCCGGCGGTCGGCGAGGGGGTCGTCCGAGCGGCGGTCGTCGGGATGGTGACTGCGAGGCGATTCGGGTTCAATCGCGGAAGTCTACGTTGACGGTAGAGCGCGGTCAACGCGATCCTAGTCGAGACTTGAGCCAAACGGGTCATTTTTACCGAATCCCCGGCCGGTTGCGCCGGATAAAGGGACTGCACTGGAGTGGGCAACCTTTTGCGCCTGCGCAAGCGCGCGGTTTTTGCTTGAAAATCGGGCGGAATCGTTTCGTCGAACGATCGAAATCGGGTCGCGAAACTGCCCGTCAGGCACACCCCGTGTGTGCGCAAATCTCGTGCCCGCGGGCCTCCAAACTGGTCCGCACGGCCCGCACGAACGCGACCGCGTCCGGCGTGTCGCCGTGGACGCAGACGGTCCGCACGCCGCGGTCGCGGATCAGCCACTCGACCTGCTCGACCGCGTCCTTCGGGTCGCGGATCAGCGCGTCCGGCTCGGCCCGCGGCACGAGCGACCCGTCGGGCCGGTACCGCCGGTCGGCGAACCCCTCCGGCACGAACGGCAGCCCGACCGCCGCGGCCGCCTTTTCCAACTCCGACCCCGGCAGCCCGACGAGCGACAGCCCGTACAGGAACGCGGCCGCGGCGACCGGCTTCGCGTAGGCCGGGTCGCGGCACGCCTGGTTGTACAGCGCCCCGTGCGGCTTCAGGTACCGCACGACCGACCGGCAGATTCGCGACAACCCGACGATCGCGCCCAACTGGTGGATCAGGAGCGTGGCGACCTGCTTGTCCGTGAGGGCGAGTTCCCGGCGGCCGAAGTGCTCGCGGTCCGCGTAGCCGGGGTGCGCCCCGACGGTGACGCCGTGCTGGGCGGCCAGCTCCAGCGTCGCGCGAACGGTGTCGGCGTCGCCGGCGTGGAACCCGCAGCTGACGTTCGCGGACGACACGAGCGGCAGCAGGTCGGCGTCGGTGCCGGCCCCTTCGCCGAGGTCCGCGTTCAGGTCGATCCGCATGGGGAAATGGTAGTCAGGCGCGGAAGATGCGCAAGATGTGAAACACCTGACTTCCGAAGTCCGGCTTCGACTTCGGAAGTCGAACGGGCGGAGGGGCGGTTGCCGTTGCCGCGAACGCCTCTGCGGGGGATCGACTTCCGAAGTCGAAGCCGGACTTCGGAAGTCAGGTTAACCCGATCTCCAGCACGCGCACGCGGCCGGCCGGCAGGATCGAGCACTCGTCCAAACTCGCCGGCAGCAGGAACACGTCGCCGCTGCGGAGGCCGGTCACGTCCTCCCACTCGATCTCCGACCGCCCGTCCGCCTCCAGCACCACGAGCAGTCGGCACTTCCCCTTCTCGCCGACGGTGAACCGCTTCGTCTCGTGCCGGTGGTGCAGCGTGAAGTACCGGCAGCTCACCAGCCGATCCCGCTCCCCGTCCTTCACCGGCGTCACCGGGTCGCACGGGCCGAGCGCGAAGTTCGAGCACGCGAGCCCGTCCTCGACGTGCAGTTCCCGCGGCCGGCCGGTTTTCGCGTCCACCCGGTCCCAGTCGTACAGCCGGTACGTGATGTCGCTGGTCTGCTGCACCTCGAACAGCATCAAGTCCCGCCCGATGGCGTGGACCGTGCCCGCCTCCAGGAACACGCAGTCGCCGGGCTTCGGCACGAACGTGTGCAGCGTCTCGGGCGTCGTCTTGCCCGCCATCGCGGCCCGGAACCCGTCGGCCGTCACGCCGGGGCGGAACCCGGCGTACAGCTTGCTCGTCTTCGGGTTCGCGTCCAGCACGACCCACGCCTCCGTCTTGCCGAGCGCCCCCGGCTTCTTCGCCGCCGCCTGTTCGTCGGTCGGGTGAACCTGCACGGACAACTCTTGCTTCGCGTCGAGGAACTTGAGCAGCAACGGGAACCGGCCGTTGGACAGCTTCGCGTCGCCGAGGATGCCCGGCGCGTCGGCGGCGAGCAGCTCGCGGAGCGTCGCCCCGGCGAGCGGCCCGTTGCTGACGCGGCTGGGGCTGCCGTCCACGTCCGACAGCACCCACGCCTCGCCGGTCGGCTCGTCGGCCGGCGGCTTCCCGAGGAACGGCCGCAACCGCGCGCCGCCCCAGAGCATGGTCTTGAAGATCGGTTCGAACTGGAGCGGGTAGGGGTTCTTCATGAGGGGTGGTTTAACACGACGGGTCGAAAAGGGGAACGCGAAATCGGCATCAGCGGGGCAGTCGCGGTTCGGGGCGGGCGGCGTGCCAGACGGACAATACCTCGACCCGCGCGGCGGGTTCATCGACGCGGTAGAAAACGCGGTACATCTGGCACATGACTTCGCGGGTCCGGCCCCGCCGGTCGCGTTCGTAAACCGGCCCGAGGAAGGGGAGTCTCGCCAACGTGGCGACGGTTTCCAGCAGTTCCGCCCGTAACTTCTCCGCCCAGGCCGGGCTTTCGGTCGCGGCGTACCGGACCGCTTCCTCGAACTGATCCAGCGCGGGTTCGGTCCAGACTACTTGGAAGTCCACAGCGCCGACCTCCGTTCGACCTCCGCGTGCGAGACGACGCGGCCGGCGTCGGCCGCCGCTTCGCCGCGGCGGATGGCCGCCAGGATCGCCAGCTCCTCGATCATCTCTTCGAGCGTCGCCGTGGCGGGCAGGCGGTCCAGCGCGTCGAGCGCGATCTGCTTCTCGGTCGTGTTGGCAAGGGCCGACATGAACATCTCCCGACGGAATTCCGTTCCCGTGAGTTTACCGCGACCGCCGACCGGCCGCAACCGAACCGACGCGGTCCTATAACTATCCCTTCCAACAGCCTCGTGTTCAGGACAACCGAATCATGGCCGAGAAGATCACGCCGCGCGGCAAGGACTACCCCCAGTGGTACCTCGACGTCGTCCAGGAGGCCGGCCTCGCGGACAACTCCGACGTCCGCGGGTGCATGGTCATCAAGCCGACCGGGTACGCCCTCTGGGAGAAGATGCAGCGCGGCCTCGACCGGCTGTTCAAGGACACCGGCCACGTCAACGCCTACTTCCCCCTCTTCATCCCCATGAGCTACCTCGCCAAGGAAGAGGAGATGGCCGAGGGGTTCGCCAAGGAGTGCGCCGTCGTCACGCACTACCGGCTCAAGGCCGAGAAGGGGCAGCCGCTCGCCGTCGATCCGGCGGCGAAGCTGGAGGAACCGCTCATCGTCCGGCCGACCTCCGAGACGATCATCTGGAAGACGTACAAGAACTGGATTCAGAGCTACCGCGACCTGCCGCTGCTCATCAACCAGTGGTGCAACGTCGTCCGGTGGGAGATGCGGACGCGGCTGTTCCTCCGCACGGCCGAGTTCCTGTGGCAGGAGGGGCACACGGCCCACGCCACCGCGAAGGAGGCCGAGGAGGAGACGCTGCGGATGGTGCGGGTGTACCAGCAGTTCGCCGAGGAGTTCATGGCGATGCCGGTGCTCGTCGGGCCGAAGTCGGACGGGCAGAAGTTCCCCGGCGCGGTGTACACGCTCTGCATCGAGGCGCTGATGCAGGACGGCAAGGCGCTGCAGGCCGGGACGAGCCACTTCCTCGGCCAGAACTTCGCGAAGGCGTTCGACGTGACGTTCACGAACGTGGACAACAAGGTCGAGCACGCCTGGGCGACGAGCTGGGGCGTCAGCACGCGGCTGATCGGCGGCCTCATCATGACGCACTCGGACGACAACGGCCTGGTCGTGCCGCCGCGGCTCGCGCCGCTGCACGTCGTCGTCTGCCCGCTCGGCCGCAACGACGCGGAGCGCGGCCCGTGCATCGCCGCCGCCGAGAAGCTGGCGAAGGAGTTGCGGGAGTTGCCGCGGGACGACTTCTTCGGGTACGAGCCGATCAGCGTGAAGATCGACACGATGTTCGACAAGCAGCCCGGCTTCCGGTACGCGGAGTACGAACTCCGCGGCGTGCCGGTGCGGGTGGAGATCGGGCCGAAGGACCTGGAGAAGTCGGCGTGCGCCGTCGCCCGCCGCGACGTGCCCGGCAAGGACGGGAAGAAGTTCGGCATCCTCCTCACGGAGGCGGCGCAGCACATCAACGCGCTGCTGCGGGACATCCAAAAATCTTTGTTCGAGAAGGCGAAAAGCTACCGCGAATCGACGACCCGCACGGCGAACAGCTACGCCGAGTTCAAGGAGCTGATCGAGCAGCCCGGCTTCATCTGGGCGCACTGGGACGGCACGTGCGAAACCGAGCTAAAGATTCAGGAGGAAACGAAAGCGACGATCCGGTGCATGCCCTTCGACGGCGACCCGACGCCGGGGGCGTGCATGGTGACCGGCCGGCCGAGCGCGAAGCGGGTGGTGTTCGCACGGGCGTATTGAGTCGGCTATAATCCCGGTTGAGGAGGAACAGTTATGGCTGAACTCTACGTCGGCGGGGAGAAGATCGGCACGCTCGCCGATCTCGAGAAGCTGTTGCCCGAGCTTCGAGCGAAGGGGCAGAACGTCGAAATCTGCGACGAGTCCGGTCGGTCGTTGGCGAAAATCTATCCGCAGGGTGAGCCGGACCCGAACGCCCCACTCGTGCCGTGGGACCCGACCTTGACCCGCGAGGAACTCGACCGCCGGGCGGCCGAGCCGAGTTACACGTTCGAGGAAGTGAAGAAGCGGTTGGGTTGGGAATGACGTACATCGTTCGATGGACGGCCTCGGCCGTCGCCGAGTTGCACCGCCTCGAACAGGCGGCCCCCGACCGCGACTCGTTCCGCCAAGCCTCCGTCTGGATCGACTACGGGCTTCGGCGGATACCCGGCGACCTGGGCGAATCCCGCGGCGGGAGGGATCGACTTTGGTACGGCGACCTGCTCGGCGTCTACTACCAGGTGGACGCGGACGCGATGACGGTCCTCGTCATGGCCGTCGCCCCGGCAAGGCGGCGTCGCGGATGAGACGCAATAATTCCCCCGCCTGAACAGATCGCCTCACTTTCCCTTCGTCACTTCCCGCCGTTCTCGCGTTAGGACAGGTAGCATCCCGGTGGCCCGGAGGTGGGATGGGGGCCGACGAGCCGCGCGCTGAGACGATCCGCCGGTGGCAGCAGGGCGACCCCGCCGCGTTCGCCGAACTCGTGCGCGCCTGGGAGGCCAAGATCGGCCGCTTCCTGTTCCGCATGACGCGGTCCGCCGAGACGGCCCGCGACCTGACGCAGGACGTGTTCACCCGCGTCTACCTCGCCCGGCACACGTACCGCGACCGCGGGCACTTCGGGACGTGGCTGTACCGCGTCGCCCTGAACGCCGCCCGCGACGCGGCCCGGCGGGCGAAGCGGCCCACGGAGCCGTACCCGGAGGCCGAACTCGCGTGCCTCGAGCCGTCGGCCGACGGGTGGGCCGAGCGGAACGAGGCGGTCGCGAAGGTGACGGCCGCCCTGAACGCGCTGCCGCCGCCGCTGCAAGAGGTCGTCGTGCTGCGGCACTACGAGGGGTTCAGCTTCGAGGACATGGCCCGCACGCTGGACGTTCCGGCGAGCACGCTGAAGTCCCGGTTCGGCGTCGCCCTCCGCCAGCTGGCCGACCGACTCGCCGGGTACGCGCCGGAGGACCACGATGAACACCGATGACATCCCGCCGGACGTTCGCCGCCTGCTCGACGCACTCCCGTCGCCGGACCTGCCGCTGGTGGACGTGGCCGCGATCCTGGGGAAGGAAGTCGAACGACAGAAGGCCGCGGCCCGGTTCTGGAAGTGGGCCGCGGGCGCGAGCGCGAGCCTCGCGGCCGGCGTGCTGCTGGCCGTCGGCCTCGGCGGGACGCGGCCGGAACCGCCGACGGACCTCGACCAACTGCGGGCGCGGCTGGCGAAGCTCGAAGCCGCCCCCGTGCCGGAGCCGCCGGACACGGCGAAGCTGGACGCGAAGCTGACCGAGATCAACGACCTGCTCTTGACCGTCGCCGCCGACGTGAGCGAGCGGGACGAGAAGCAACGGCTGGCCCTCCGCACGCTGGCGAAACAGGTCGGCGAACTGCGGTCGCTCTCCGACAGCCGGTGGACGGAGGCGAAGAACACGACCGACGCCCTGTACATCCTCCACCAGTCCTCGCGGAAGGAGACGAACCGATGACCGCGTTCAAGTTTGCCACGGCCGTTCTCGTCGTGCTGGTCGCCCTGCCGCTCGTCGGCCAGGACAAGGGCGCGCCGCCGACAACCACGGACCTGCCGCCGGCCGTCTCGGAATCGCAGTTGTTGGCAGAGCGGCGGGCGGCCGCCGTCACGAAGGCCGCGGAGATGACGGAGGACGTGGAAGTCCTGCGGCTGCTGTTGAACAAATCGTTCGGCTTCCCGCGGAAGCAGACGGCCGCGGTCCACACCGGCGGAACCCCGATGCCGTACTCGGCGGTCTTCGACGCGACGACCGGCAACCCGACGGCCGGGTCGAACCTCGCGCTCACTTACCACTGGGCGACCCAACACGCGGCCGGCCCGTCGGCCGAGTCGTTCGACGGCGTTTACCTCAAGGGCCACGGCGTCGCGTACACGATCCGCGTGTCCGGGCATTCGCGCGACGCCCTACCGCCGCACGAGAAGACGCTCGCCCTGGGGGTAACCTGCCAGAAGTGTCACACCTGGGATGCCGTGGCAAAATTCGACCTGGCCGCGGCCGCGACCCTGGCGAAGCCGCAGACGGACTGGGAGAAGGCCCGCGACGAACTCCGCGGCGTGCCGCCGAAGGCGGACGCGGACGGCGGCAAGCCGAACCTGGCCGTCATGTGCGCCCCCGGCAACCTGACGGAGACGGTCACGAAGGTGCTGGCCGCGAACGGCCGCCACCTCCGCCACCTGACGGCCGACGAGGCGGTGAGCGTGGTCGTCACCTACGACGGCGTTTCCGGCCCGGCCCACGACCGCGCCACCGGCACGATGGCCGACCCGAACCTGTGGACGCCGTCGGCCCCGACCGGCACGCGGTTGGGGTTCACGCCGGACGAGGCGAAGCAAATCGTCCTCGGCGACCTGCACCTCAAGCAAGGGAAGCACGCCGACGCGGTCAAGGCGTACCAGACGGCCCTGGCCCGCTATCCGGACATGGTGACCACGGTTGCCGCGGTGAAGGGGGACTTCCCGAAGGGGATGAAGGAGGACGACGTGGCGGCCGCGGTCAAGGAGCTGCGCACGGGCGTAACCAGTGCTTACAAGTCGCTGGCCCAGGCGCACATCGGGGCCGGCAACCTGGACGAGGCGAAGCGGGCGTTGGACCTGGCCAAGAACATCCAAATCCGGGTAACCGGGACGGACGCGAAGCCGTCGGGTTCGGCCGGCCCGCCGGTCCCGGCGAAGATCATCCTGACGGCGAAGAAGGCCCACCTGGACGCGGCCGAGAAGCTGTCCGCGGCCGACTTCCGCAAGGGCGTGACGGTGGAAACGGTCGGGATGACGGGGGTGAAGAAGTAACCGTACCTAACGCCCGATCGCGCCCGGCGGGTTTCGTCGGGTGCGGTTACTTCGGCATGCGCAACGCCCGACACGTTTCCTCGTACGGGGTTTCCAGGTCGAGCGAGACGCCCCGCCACTCCGACAGCCTGATCGGCAAGGTCGGCAGCGGTTGGCCGATGGTAAGCGGGTAGGCCCACGTCTTCAGCGCCCACTTTCCGGCTTGAACACGCCCCGCGCAGGTCACCGCGTAAAGTGGGGCCCCGTGCCGTTCGAATTCCGGATCGCTTTCACCCAAGAAGTCGAGCAGGTCGAGGTACAAGTTCGCCCGTCGCTCGGTGACGAGGTCGATGACGGAGACGCACACCCCTTGGCGGATCAGAGACGCACACTTCGCCACGAACTCGCGGCGGTGTTCGGGCCGGTCCTTGTTCGACGGGCTGACGATTTCGATGGCCGCCACCAGCTCGCGGGCTTTCGCGACGTTGTAAACCCGCACCTCGTACTCGTCGGCCGTCGGCACCTCGGAAACCACCGTTAGCGTCGATTCCGGCAAGGCGGTCAAAGCGGTTCCACTCTCCCCGACGGGAACCGGTTCGACCGCTTCTGGCGTTTCGTACGTGCCGACATCGAGCTCGATCCCGGCCCCCAGCCGAACCGTCGGCCCGGCGTAGTAGTTCGGCGGCAGGACGCGGCCGAGGGCGAGAACGATCATGGCCGGCCACTGGCCGTGGAACACGTCCCAACTGTACCGATCCGTTAACGGCGGATGAAAGTGGTCGCGGAGCGGCATCGCATGTCCCCCTCGCCGGCATTGTACACGATCATGCCGCGGCCCGCTTCGCGGCTCCGCCGACGGCCGCGGCCAGCTCCTCGACGCTCACCGTCGCCGTGCCGACCTTGCCGACCACGACGGCCGCGGCCGCGCTCGCCAGCCGGCACGCCGCCTCCAGCGGGCCGCCGCCGGTCAGCGCCAACGCCAGCGTGCCGGCGACCGTGTCGCCCGCGCCGGTCACGTCGAACACCTCGCGGGCCTGCGCCGGGACGTGGACCATCGGCCGGCCCTTCTCGAACAGCGACATCCCGGCCGCCCCCTGCGTAATCAGGATCGACGTGCCGAGTTGCTCGACCAGGTCGCGGCCGGCGGTTCGTACCGCGTCGGCGTCGCGGAGGTCGCGGTTCAGCACCTTCCCCGCTTCCAGTTGGTTCGGCTTGATGACCGTCGCCCCGCGGTACTTCTGGTAATCGACGCCCTTCGGGTCCACGACGACCGGCACGCGGGCGGCCCGGCACGTCGCGATCAGCTCGCCGACGAACCGCGGCGTGACGACGCCTTTGCCGTAGTCCGACACCACGCACCCGCGGACGACCGGCAGCACCGTCGCGATCCGGCCGAGCAGCGCGTCCTCGATCTCTTTGGGAATCGCCCCCGGCTTCTCGTGGTCCACGCGGAGCATCTGCTGGCTGTGCGCGATCACGCGGGTCTTCGTCGTCGTCGGCCGGTGGCGGTCGCGGACGACCGGGCCGACATCGACGTTGTTCGTGCGAAGCAGCTCGCACACCCGCTCGCCCTGCGCGTCGTCACCGACGAGGCCGGCGAGGAACGGCGTGCCGCCGAGGGCCGCGACGTTCGCCGCCGTGTTCGCCGCGCCGCCGGCCACGAACGTCCGCCGCTGCACTTCCACCACGGGGACGGGGGCCTCCGGCGAGATGCGGGCGACGCTGCCCCAGACGAACTCGTCGAGCATCAGGTCGCCGACGACGAGGACCGGGCAGCCGCGGAACCGGGGCAGGAGGTCGATGGGGGTCATGTGAGTCCTCCGGACGCTTGCAGCCGCCACAGAATCTCTGTCCAGTCGCTCGCGCTGAAGTCGGGGGGCGGCAGCTGATTCGGGTAGACGTGCGATTGGCGAAGGAAGAAGGTCATCGCCCCGAACCGCTTCCCCGCCTCCACGTCCGCCGGCTTGTCGCCGACCATCACGGCCGGCCGGCCGACCATGCCGAGCGCCTCGGCGGCTTGCTTCAACAGCCCCTGCTGCGGCTTCCGGCAATCGCACCCGTCGGCCGGCCCGTGCGGGCAGTAGAAGCACGGCAGCCGCACGCCGGATTCATTCTCGAAGAGTTCGACGAACCGCGCGTGAACCGCGACCGCCAGTTCGGGCGAAATCAACCCGCGGGCGAGGCCGGACTGGTTGCTCACGACGGCCGGCACGAACCCGCGCCCCACCAACTCGCGGACCGCGTTCGCCGCGCCGGGGATCAGGCGAACGGCGGCCGGGTCGTTCGGGTAGCCCACGTCGTCCATCAACGTGCCGTCGCGGTCGAGCAAGAGCAGCACGTCACGCGGCACGGTTGATCTCGGTCTTGGCGCGGACGCGGGCGATCAGGTCCGTCGTGGACAGCCCCGGCACGAGTGGCAGGTACGCGACCCGCCCGCCGTAGCCTTCGACGACCGCCCGTTCCGGAACGGGTCGGCCGTGGGGCGGGGCGTACTCTGCGCCCTTGCAGTGGATGTCCGGCTTCAGCTTCGCGAGCGCCGCCTCCGGCGTCTGCTCGTCGAAGACGATGACGTAGTCCACGCACTCGACGGCCGCGAGCATCGCCGCCCGCTCCGCCTCCGAGAGGATCGGGCGGAGCGGCCCCTTGTTGACTTGCACCGAGGCGTCCGAGTTCAGCCCGACGACGAGGACATCCCCCAGCTGCCGCGCGGCCGCGAGGCTCGCGAGGTGACCGGGGTGCAGCAGGTCGAAGCAGCCGTTGGTCCACACGACCGTCCGCCCGTCCGCGCGGGCGCGGTCCCGCGCGGCCAGCAGGGTCGGCCAGTCGGCGAGTTTGTGACGCGGGGTCCAGGCGGTCATGGGGAAGAAGTACCACGGCCGGAAGGCCGCGTGCAAGACGGGATTGCCCCCGGCGGTCGAACCCGGTCCCGCCGCCCTTCACGGGAAAATACTTCTCACCGGATTCTCACTCGCACCGACTTCGCCGCCGGTGTACCATCGCGCCCGTATCGTGCGTATACGCACGGAATCCCCTCCGGCCCCGCCATGACCGCCGGCCACGACATCGCGATCGCCCTCCGCGGGGCGTACCTCGCCCTCCACCGGCGAACGGAGGAACGGCTCGCGCCGCGGGGCACCACCGCGGACCAGTTCGTTCTCCTCGCCACCCTCGCCCGCGGCGGGCACGCCCTGACGCAGCGGGAACTCGCCCGCCGCATGGGGTCCGACCCCAGCACCGTGCGGGCCATGCTCGTGCTGCTGGCGGACCGGGGGCTGGTCGCGCGGGCCGCCCACCCGACCGACGCCCGCGCCCGGACGGTCGCCCTCACGGCCGCGGGACGGCGGACGTGCCGCAAACTCTGGACGGCGGGAGAGCCGATTCGGCAGCAACTGCTCGCGGCGCTCCGGCCCGACGAGGCGGAGACGCTCGTGGAAGTGCTGGGACGGGTCGCCGGTGCCCTGAACGCGGACGGCGTGCCGGTCGGCGGATCGACGCCCCTTCACTCCCCGGAGGACGAACGATGAGCGTGCGAATCCTGGCGCTGGCGGCGTGGGCCGCCCTGGCCTGCGGGCCGGTGCTCGCCCAGTCGAAGGCCGAGACGAAGCCGGCCGAGACGGCCGACAAGTACCCCGATCCGCCGACGGGCTACGACCAGAAGCGGGACGACGTTCCGCGGGGCAAGGTGGAGGTCGTCGAGTACGACAGCGCCACCGTCGGGGCGAAGCGGAAGGCGACGGTGTACACCCCGCCGGGGTTCGCGAAGGACGCCAAGTACCCGGTCCTCTACCTGCTGCACGGCATCGGCGGGGACGAGAACGAGTGGCCGCGGGGCGGCGTGCCGAACGTCGTCCTGGACAACCTGTACGCGGACAAGAAGGCCGCGCCGATGATCGTGGTGATGCCGAACGGCCGGGCGGCGACGGACGTGACCGCCCGCGACCCGATCCCCAAGCAGGGGCCGGCGTTCGCCGCGTTCGAGAAGGACCTGCTGACCGACCTGATCCCGTTCGTCGAGAAGACCTACCCCGTGAAGGCCGACCGCGAGAGTCGGGCCATCGCCGGCCTGTCGATGGGCGGCGGGCAGTCGCTCAACTTCGGGCTGGGCAACCTCGACACGTTCGCCTGGGTCGGCGGCTTCTCCTCCGCCCCGAACACCCGGCGGCCGGCCGAGCTGGTCAAGGACCACGCCGACGCCGCGAAGAAGCTGAAGCTGCTGTACGTCGCGTGCGGGGACAAGGACGGGCTGTTCCGTATCAGCGAGAACGTCCACAAGATGCTCGACGAGAAGAACGTGCCGCACGAGTACCGCGTCATCCGCGGCGGCGGGCACGACTTCAAGGTCTGGAAGAGCGACCTCTACCACTTCGCCCGGCTCGTGTTCCAGGATGGCGGGAAGCGCGACGAATCCAGGGTTGAGAAGAAGGACGCCGACAAGCCGGCCGACGAGGGGAAGCCGTCCGCGACGAACCTGCCGAACGCCCAGTACCCGCGGGTCCACGCCGACGGCCGGGCGACGTTCCGGTTCAAGGCCCCGGAGGCCAAGAAGGTGCAGGTGTTCACGAACTACGGGCTGGGGCCGCGCGGGCACTGGGACATGGCGAAGGGCGGCGACGGCGTCTGGTCGTTCACGTCCCCGCCGATCGTCCCCGGCTTTCACTACTACGCCTTCCTCGTGGACGGGGTGCTCGTCAACGACCCCGGCACCGACACGTTCTTCGGCACGAGCAAGCCGACGAGCGGGATCGAAATCCCCCAGAAGGACGTGGACTTCTTCCACGCCAAGGACGTGCCGCACGGCGAGGTGCGGGCGCGGTGGTACACGTCGAAGGTCACGGGCCAGACCCGGCGGGCGTTCGTCTACACCCCGCCGGGGTACGACGCCGACCCGAACAAGAAGTACCCGGTGCTGTACCTGCAACACGGCGGCGGGGAGGACGAGACCGGGTGGGTCAAGCAGGGGCACATGAACTTCATCCTCGACAACCTGATTGCGGAGGGGAAGGCGGTGCCGATGGTCGTGGTGATGGAGAAGGGGTACGCGACGCGGGCCGGGGAGCGGCCGGCGGCCCCGACGCCCGGCCGCGGGTTCGGCGGCGGGGCGTTCGAGGACGTGGTCGTCAAGGACCTGGTCCCGATGATCGACGCGACGTACCGCACGCTCGCCGACCGCGAGCACCGGGCCGTCGCCGGGCTGAGCATGGGGTCCGGGCAGGCGATGCAGATCGGGCTCACCCACACGGACACGTTCTCGGCCGTCGGGGCGTTCAGCGGGGTGTTCCGTCAGGGGGACGTGAAGGCCGCCTTCGGCGGGGTGTTCGCCGACCCGGTGGCGTTCGACAAGAAGATGAGCCTGCTGTACCTGCACTCCGGCGACCAGGGGCTGGACGCGGGCATCCACAAGGCCGCGAGCGACCTGCACGACTACCTTCAGAAGGGCGGGTCGAAGAACGTCGTGTTCCGCGACGCGAAGGGGCTGGGCCACGAGTGGCTGACGTGGCGGATTGCCTTCCACGACTTCGCGCCGCGGCTGTTCCGGCCGAAGAAGTAGCCCGGCGGCACGTCCGGGCGGGCGGCGGGCCGGGTCAACGCCGCCCGCAAGTGGTAGAACGGGAGTTACCACGCCCGCCAAGCATTCGGTGCGGTAACCCCGATCGCCATGACCCAACTCCCCCTCTTCACCGTCATCGCCGCCGAGGCCGAGCACACGCTCGCGAAGAAGGTACCGCGCTCGGTAGCGGGCTGACGGCCGATGGCCGGCTCGACTGCAACATCGACGGGATCGAGGTGTTCCTCCGCAAGGGGCAGGGCCGCTGGGCCGGGCCGTCGTGCCGTCATTCGCGACGTTGCAACGTGGTATACTGAGGTGGAACGGAGGATAAGCAATGAGCACGACGGCCGCCACGAGAGCCTACCTTGAAACCGACCCGTCGGTACAGCAACGCCCAGAAATCCTTTCGGCGGCCCGCTCGGCCGTTGACTTCGTGAAGGGGCTGACCGCCGAAGCTTACCCCGCGTTTGCCGGCGATCTGACGCTCTCGCTCGCCCTCCGAAACACACATCAAGGGCAAGAGTTCTTGGCCGCCCACTTGATGCTGATGGACGACTTCGGCGGCAAAGGCTTCGTGGACGGAATCGAGCCTGGTGAGTTCCTCGACCCGACCTCCCGCGAGCGGCGGATGCTTCGCCTCTGGCAGAACGTGATGTGGAACCGCTACGCGAATCTGGAAGAACGTTTGGAAATACTCGACGTATCCGAGGAGCCGGTCAATGCCCAATCCTAGCCCGACCGAGAAGGTTCGGATTCTCCAGGAAGAGGTACTCGTTCTTAAGGCTCAAATTCTGGCCATTCAGAAGGACATTGATCGTTCCGACGTCCACCGGGTCAGGGAGCGGTTGGCCGTCATCGACGAACGCCTCAACCGCCTGGACCGGGCGATTGAAGAGCATAAACAGTTTCCAGTTTTGGAGAACCGATTGGCTCAACTCGAAGAGCAAAAGAAACTCGGCGACACGCGGCTGTTCCAGTTCGTCATGCTCTTCGTCGGCGGGGTTATTACCCTCTCCGTTCAGATCGTCCTCCTCTTCTTCAAGAAATGACACTCCCCCCCTTCGCCGTCATCGCCGCCGAGGCGGAGCACACCCTCGCGAAGGTGCTGCGGTCGCGGCTGCACGAACGGCAGCCGTCGTGGAACGACGTGCGTGCCCTGATCGAGGGCCGCCGCGTCACCGTCGGCGGGAGCGTCTGCACTGACCCGGCCCGCCGCGTCCACGAGGGGGAGGTCGTCGAGCTGCTCGCGAAGCCGACCGCCCGGCCGCGGAACGCGTCGGCCGACACGCTCGTCGTCCGCCACCTGGACGACCACGTCGTCGTCGTCGAGAAGCCGTCCGGGATTAGCAGCGTCCGCCACCCGGCCGAACTCGAGTGGGGCGAGAAGCGGCGGCAGCTCGACCCGACACTCCAGGACGTGGCGCAGTGGGCCGTCGCGAACACGCTCGACCGCCCGGCCCGGTCGCTGCCGCCGCTGCGGATCGTCCACCGGCTCGACAAGGAGACGAGCGGCCTGCTCGTCTTCGCCCGGAGCGTCCTCGCGGAGCGGGGGCTGGGGTTGCAGTTCCGCAAGCACACGGTCGTCCGCCGGTACCTCGCCGTCGTGCCGGGGTTCCTCTCGCCGCAGACGATCCGCACGACGCTCATCCGCGACCGCGGGGACGGCCGCCGGGGCAGCACGAAGCAGCCGGACGCCACCGGGAAGGAAGCCGTCACGCACGTCGCCGTCGAGGAGCGGCTACCGCGGCACTCGGTCCTGTCGTGCCGGCTGGAGACCGGCCGCACGCACCAGATTCGGATTCACCTGTCGGAGGCCGGCCACCCGGTGTGCGGCGAGAAGGTGTACACGCGGACGGCCGGCGGCGACCCGCTGCCGGAGACGCCGGCCCCGCGGCTGGCCCTGCACGCGACCGAGTTGGGGTTCGAGCACCCCGTCACCGGCGAGCACCTGCACTGGACGATGCCGTTGCCGCCGGACTTGCAGAAGTTCGTGGACGGGCTGCGGAAGTGAAGATATTTTCGCCGCAGAGGGCACGAGAGAGCACGTGAGAAGACAGAAGAGAGAGAAGAGTTCAAAACCCACTCTTTGAAATCTCTTCTTGGTCTTTCCTCTCGTGCCCTCATGTGCCCTCCGCGGTGAAAACGGTTTTTACCAGTAGGGGTGCACGGTCGGCTTGATGACCAGCTCCGGGATCGAGACGTGCGGCGGGAGCGTCGTCACGAACAGGATCGCGGCCGCCACGTCCTCCGGCTTCAGGATGACCGCCCGGTGGTCGTCCGTCACCGGCTTCGGCCGGTGCTCCAGGATCGGGGTGTCGATCTCGCCGGGGTAGACGTTGCTCACCCGCACGCCGCTCTCCCGCTCCTCGTTCGACAGGCACATGCCGAGGCCGCCCTGCCCGAACTTCGACGCCACGTAGGCCGCCCCGCCGAGCGGGTTCGCCCGCTTCCCGGCCACGGACACGAGGTTCACGATCACCCCGTCCCGCCGCTCGAACATCTGCGGCAGCACGTAGTGCGTGCAGTAGAACGTGCCGTCCAGGTTCGCCCGAATTAGCTTGTCCCACGCCTCCGGCGTCAGCTCGCGGATGGTGCGAGCCTTCAGGTTCGCCCCGGCGTTGTTAAACAGGATGTCCACCTTCCCGAACCGGTTCGTCGCCGTCTCGATGAGGGACTTGCACTGCGCGGCGTCCGCCACGTCGCACGGTACGGCCAGGATTTGCCCGCCGAGTTCCGCGGCCGCGGCGTCCAATTTCGCCTGGTCGCGGCCGGCGATGACGACGCTCGCCCCTTCCGTCAGGTACGCGGCGGCCGTCGCCTTGCCCACGCCCGACCCGCCGCCGGTGATGACGGCCACTTTGCCGGTTAGCTTGCCCATCGTCGGTTCCTTCGCGTCGTATATTAGTGGTGGGCCGCCGGGCGCACCCCGTAGGTATGCTACGGCCCGCTTCCGATGTCGAGAACCTGGAGAAATCGAGATGCTGAGTCCGGAAACACGCCGCAAGACCGAAGAACTCACCGCCGGCTTGGCCCAACTCCGGGGGTCTCTTTGACATCGCGGGCAAGCTGAAACAGCGGGAAGGCTTCGAGGCCAAGATGAACGAAGGCTCGTTCTGGGACAACCCGGACGCGGCCCAGAAGACCATTCAGAAGGTGAAGGTGCTGAACGCCCTGCTCAAGCCCTACGAGGAGTTGGCGAAGGCGACCGACGACCTGAACGCGATGATCGAGCTGGCCGAAGACGACCCGTCGTTCGCGGCGGAGCTGGAAGGTGAGCTGGCGAAGGCCGCGAAGAAGTACGAGGCGTTCGAGCTGCAGGCGATGATGAGCGGCAAGCAGGACGCGAACAACGCCGTCGTGACGATCAAGCCGGGGGCCGGCGGGACCGAGGCGTGCGACTGGGCGGAAATGCTCTACCGGATGTACGTCCGGTGGGCGCAGAAGCACGGGTTCGCCGTCGAGGAGTTGGACAAGGAGCCGAACCTTGAGGCCGGCATCCAGAGCGTGCAGTTCCGCGTGGCCGGCGAGTACGCCTACGGCTACCTGCAGAGCGAGATCGGCGTCCATCGGCTCGTCCGCATCAGCCCGTTCGGCGACGGCGGCACGCGGCAGACGTCGTTCGCCGCCGTGGACGTGACGCCGGAACTGGACGACACGATCGAGATCGAAATCCCCGAGAAGCAACTGGAGATGCAGACGTTCTGCTCCGGCGGCCCCGGCGGCCAGCACCAGAACAAGACGCAGTCCGGCGTGCGGCTGATCTACAACTACAAGGGGCAGGAGGTCCGCGGCGAGAGCCGCACGGAGCGGAGCCAGCCGAAGAACTACGCGAACGCGCTGGCGCTCTTGAAGGCCCGCGTGTACCAGATCGAGGAGCAGAAGCGGCTCGGCGACCTGGCGAACCGGTACGACGCGAAGGGGGAGATCGCGTTCGGCAGTCAGATTCGTAGTTACGTGATGCAGCCCTACACGCTGGTCCGGGACGAGCGGGACGGGATCGAGATGAAGTCCCCGGCCGTGCAGGCGACGCTCGACGGCGACCTGGACGAGTTCATGTACGCGTATTTGCGCCACAGGACCGCGAAGGCCCACAAGGTGGCGAAGGCTTCTTAGTAAGCTCGGAGACCGGCGAGCCGAGCGGCGTAAGCCGCCGGGTGAGGGGCGCTCACCCGGCGGCTTACGCCGCTCGGCTCGCCAGATCATGTCGTCCCTCTCGTTTGACATCCCCGATCTCAATGCCACCGAGTCCTTCGGCCGTCGGCTCGGCTCCCTCTTCTTCCCCGGCGCGGTCATCTCCCTGATCGGCCAGCTCGGCGCGGGCAAGACGCACCTGACGCGGGCCATCGCCGAGGGCCTGAGCGTCCGCAACCCGGCGGCCGTCACCAGCCCGACGTTCGTGCTTATCCAGGAGTACGCGGCCCGGCTGCCGATCTATCACTTCGACGCCTACCGCCTGTCCGGCGACCGCGAGTTCCTCGACCTCGGCGCGGACGAGTACTTTTCCGGCGACGGCGTCAGCATCGTCGAATGGGCCGACCGCGTGCCGGGGGCGATGCCGGCCGAACGGCTGGAGGTTCGGATCGAGGTCGTCGGCGAAACGGAACGGCGGTTCGTCATCCACGGCCACGGGCCGCGGTACGACGAACTGCTTCGCGAATTGGCCCGCGAGTGATTACCCCTTCTTCGGCGGCTTCCAGCCTTCCAGCAGCCCGGCGCTCACCGCCTTCGCCGTCTCCGGCGGGGTGACGAAGTGCTGCAACTCGGCCTCCGTCAGCGGCCGGTCGAACCGCGCCCCGACGAGGCAGTCGCCGGTCGGCACCGGCGTCGCGTGGACGACCCGCAGGCCGAGCGCGACCGTCGTGCCGCCCGCCTCCGCTTCCAGCTCCGCCGCCAGGTCCTCGCCGACCTTCGGCCGGTTCGTGGTCAACATGCTCAGGCCGGTTTCCGAGATGTTCCAGACCAGCCCGGCGAACGGCGACCCGTCGGCCGGCCGCAGCCGGCAGATGGTCGCGAACGCGGGCTGGAACCGGGGGGCGACGCGGCGCTCCGCCGTCGCGGGGGTTGGGGAAGACTTGGCTACCATGTATGTACCCAATGAAGAGGCGGAATGACTGGGCGGTACGATCATACCAGACGCAAACGACCGGGCCACGAGGAACCCGGCCGCCGCGTCGATTTTCGCCCGTCGCCGCTCACCCCATGAGCGTGCGGAACTCCTCGAACAGGTAGCTGCTGTCGTGCGGGCCGGCGGCGGCCTCCGGGTGGTACTGCACGCTGAACAGCTTCCGGTCGTCCGCCCGCATCCCCTCCAGCGTCTGGTCGTTCAGGTTGATGTGCGTCGGCACAACGCCCTTCGGCAGCGTCGTCGCGTCCACCGCGAACCCGTGGTTCTGCGTCGTGATCTCGACCGCCCCGGTCGCCGAGTTGAGGACCGGCTGGTTCGCGCCGCGGTGGCCGAACTTCAGCTTGAACGTCTTCGCCCCCAGCGCCAGCCCGAGCAACTGATGGCCGAGGCAGATGCCGAAGATCGGCTTCTTGCCGATCAGCCCCTTCACTGTGTCCACGGCGTACGTCACCGCGGCCGGGTCGCCGGGGCCGTTGCTGAGGAACACGCCGTCCGGGTTGTGCTTCAGTACCTCTTCCGCCGTCGCCGTGCCGGGCACGACCGTGACCTTGCACCCGACCTGCGTGAGGCAGCGGAGGATGTTCCACTTCATGCCGTAGTCGATGGCGACGACATGCTTCTCCGCGGACCGCGCGGGCATGACGTGCTCGGCGAACTGGCCGAACCCCTTGCTCCAGGCGAACGCCCTCTCCGGCACGACTTCCTTCACCAAGTCGCGGCCCTCCATGCCGGGGAACGCCTTCGCCTTCGCCACGAGCGACGCATCGTCGAGATCAGTGGTCGAGAGGATGCCGTTCATCGCCCCGCGCACCCGCAGCCGGCGGACGAGCGCCCGCGTGTCGATCCCCTCGATGCCGACGACGTTGGACGCCTTCAGGTACGTGTCCAGGTCGCGGTGGCTGCGGAAGTTGCTGGGAACCTTCGTCAGCTCGCGGACGACGAACCCCTCGACCTGCACGCCGAGCGACTCGGCGTCCTCGCTGGTCGTGCCGTAGTTGCCGATGAGCGGGTACGTCATCGTGACGATCTGCCCCTTGTAGCTGGGGTCGGTGAGGACTTCCTGGTAGCCGGTCATGGACGTGTTGAACACGACCTCGCCGGGCTTCTCGCCGGCCGCGCCGAACGCCCGGCCGGTGAAAATCGTCCCGTCTTCGAGCGCGAGCTTCGCTGGTGTCATGGGGTATGGGGTATGGGGGATGGGGGATGGGGTAAAGGGGCGAACGGCACGGCGTCAGCGTGCCGGTGAGACACCCAGGCGCACCACCGGCACGCTGACGCCGTGCCGTTCGCCTAATCCGCCACCCGCTTCGTCAGCCCGCCGTAGTAGTCGATCCGCCGGTCGCGGAAGAACGGCCAGTTCCGCCGCACCTCCTCCATCAGCTTCCGGCTGCACGTCATCGTGATGACTTCCTCCTTCTCGACGCTGCCGCGCTTCAACAGCCGGCCGAACGGGTCGCTGACGAACGACTGGCCCCAGAACTCCAACCCGTCGCCGACGAGGACCTCGTGACCGACGCGGTTGACCGCGCCGACGTAGATGCCGTTCGCGATGGCGTGGCCCCGCATGCTCGTCTCCCACGCCGAGTGCTGGGCCTCGCCGTACTCGGCCTTCTCCTTCGGGTGCCAGCCGATGGCCGTCGGGTAGAAGAGCACCTCCGCCCCCTGCAGCGCCGTCAGGCGGGCCGCTTCCGGGTACCACTGGTCCCAGCAAACGAGCGTGCCGACCTTCGCGTACTTCGTGTCGAACACCTTCCAGCCGACGTCGCCGGGGGTGAAGTAGTACTTCTCCAGGAACATGGGGTCGTCCGGGATGTGCATCTTGCGGTAGATGCCGAGGAAGCTGCCGTCGGCGTCGTGGACGGTGGCGGTGTTGTGGTACACGCCCGGCATCCGCTTCTCGAACAGCGACCCGATGACGACGACGCCATTCGCCTTCGCGGCGGCGCTGAGGCGGTCGGTGGACGGGCCGGGGATCGGCTCGGCCTTGTCGAAGAGGTGGTAGTCCTCGGTCTGGCAGAAGTAGTGGCCGGTGAACAGCTCCGGCAGGCAGACGATCTGCGCCCCGGCCTTCGCGGCGGCGCGGATCGCGGCCTCGGCCGTGGCGAGGTTCGTGGCCGTGTCCGGGGCGCACTTCATCTGAACGAGGCCGATGGTGAACGTGTCGGACATTCGCGGGGGTTCCTCTGGGACAGGGGAATTGTACGCTTCCCCCGCGGGACCGTCCGAGTTACGATCATCCCGAATTTGGAGATGCGCCCATGCCCGACCAAACGCCCCCGGATCGCACGCAGGTTCAGGTTGGTGGCCCGAGCGTGAGCGCGGCCACGGCCCACGGCTTCCCGGGCGTCCCCGGTTACGAAATCTTCCGCGAGCTCGGCCGCGGTGGCATGGGCGTCGTCTACGAGGCCAAGCAACTCAAGCTCGACCGACTTGTCGCGCTGAAGCTCATGAAGGCCGACGACCCGCTGAACAAGGCCCGGTTCCTGGCGGAAGGCCAAGTCATCGCGGCCGTCAAGCACCCGCACGTCGTCGAGGTGTACGACTTCGGCGAGTCGGCCGCCGGGCCGTACATCGCCATGGAGTACCTCACCGGCGGATCCTTGGCCGACAGCGCCAAGTCAGGTTCGACCCTGACGCCGTGGGAAGTCGCCGGGCAGATCGCGAAGATCGCGTCGGGCGTGGGGGCGGCGCATGAGTTGGGCATTGTCCACCGCGACTTGAAACCGGGCAACGTGTTGCTCGCATCTGATGGTATGCCGAAGGTCACGGACTTCGGCCTGGCGAAGCGGGCGGCGTCCGACCTGACGCAGACGCAGGACGCGGCCGGGACGCCGGCGTACATGGCCCCGGAGCAGGCGCGGGCGATGAAGTTCGTTGGCCCGCCGGCGGACGTGTGGTCGCTCGGCGTCATGTTGTACGAGGCGCTCGCCGGCAAGCGGCCGTTCATCGCCGACACGGACATGGAGTTACTCATCCGCATCCAGAACGACACGCCGACGACGCTACGCACCCTGACCCCGCGGATCCCGCACGACCTGGAGACGATCTGTCTGAAGTGCCTGGAGAAGGAATCGGAGCGGCGGTACGCGAGCGCGAACGAGCTGGCCGCGGACCTGACGGCGTGGATCGAGGGGCACCCGATTGCCGCCCGCCGCGCGACGACCCTGGAACGGGCCGCGCTCTGGGTTCGCCGCAAGCCCTTCGTCGCCGCCGCGTGGGCGCTCGGCACACTGGCGGCCGTGCTGGCCGTGTCCGCCGTCACCACGACCCGCCTGTGGCGGGAAGCCGTGGGTGAGAAGGCGTCCGCTGAGGGCGCGCGGGACGAAGCCGAGCGTGCCAAGAAGCGCGCCGAGACGGCCGAGGGGGTGGCGAACCAGGCGAAGGCCGACATCGCCGAGGAGCGGGAGCGACTGGCCTACGCCCGGAACGTGTACCTTGCCCACACCGCTTATCAGGTAAACGACTGCCGACGGGCGAACGAGTTCCTCGCCCTGTGCCCTGAAAGACTGCGGGGGTGGGACTGGCGGTACGTCCACCGCCTTTGCCATTCGGACTTGGTGACCATCAAGTTGCCGCAAACGATGGTTTACTCTGTGGCCCTCAGCCCGGACGGTTCGCGTGCGGCCGTCGCCGGGTCGAGGGAGGGGGTGGGCGTTTGGGACGTGGTGACCGGCAAGCGGGTGTTCCCTTTTGCGGGGTATGACAGCGTACGGCAGGTCGCCCTTAGCCCGGACGGGACGCGGGTTGCCACCGCCGGCGACCACGGTGATGTCCGGGTCTGGGACGCGAAGTCCGGCGAGCAGCAACTCCGCACCAACAAGGTGCCTGGGTCCGTCCTAGCCCTGACGTTTGGGCCGGCCGGCCTCCGCGCGTTGAGTGGGTTCGAGACCCACCGTGCCCGGTTCTGGGGTGTCGAAACCAATGCCGTGCTTCACACGTTCAGTCATTCCACTCAACTTGGTCCAAACACGTTCACGTCGGGCAACTTGCGTACGGGGGCCATCAGCGCGGACGGCACCCGCGTGTTGACCGGCAGCGCCGACCACACGGCCAGGCTCTGGGACGCGAAAACAGGCAAGGAACTGCAAACCCTCCGCGGGCATGCGGAGGAAGTCACGGCAGTCGCCATTGCCGCCGACGGAACTCGGCTGGTGACCGCGAGCCAGGATCAGACGATGCGGCTGTGGGACGCGAAAACCGGTAAGGAGGTTCTCGCGTTCAAGGGAGCCACGTCTGAACTGAAGTCGGTCGCGTTCAGCCCCGACGGATCCCGCGTGGCTACAGGCGGGCGGGACATGACGGTACGTGTGTGGGGCACGAAGACCGGCGTGGAGGCGTTCGCGTTCCGCGGGCACACGCGGGACGTGGAGTCGGTCGCGTTCACCGGCGACGGGAAGCGGATCGTCAGCGGCAGCTACGACGGGACCGTGAAGGTGTGGGACGCCACGCGGGGGTACGAGCCCCGTGGCCCGACCGGCTCCAACCGGTACGATCAGTCGGTCGCGTTCAGCCCGGACGGCCGCCACCTCGCGTCGTACCGTGGGGCGGGCGTAGTCCTCATTTGGGATTTGGGTACGGGCACCCTGACCCGAACGATTGAGGCCGGGAAAGGGGGCGGCGTTTATGACTTCGCGGGGGCCGTGTTCAGCCCGGACGGGACTCGGATGCTGACCTACTCGGAAACCGCGGACGTGTGGGACGCACAGACCGGTGCGAACATCTTCTCGCTGCGGAGCCGGGGACGGCGGGGCCTGGGCATCACGTCAGCCGCATTCTTTCCCGACGGGGCGAAAGTCGTGACGGCGGCCGGGCAGCAAGAGTCGGGCAGCGAGAAGAATTTCACGGCGACAGTGTGGGACGTCAAAACCGACAAAGAACTCCTTACCCTGCGGGGACACACGAAGGACGTGTTGTCCGTCGCGGTCAGCCCGGACGGGTCGCGGATCGCCACCTCGGGCAACGACCTCACCACGCGGATGTGGGACGCCAAAACGGGCGCGCAGTTGTTCCTCGTGCAGGAAGGGGCCGCCGGGTCGCTCGCGTTTGATCGGACTGGCTCCCGCCTACTCGCCGGCTGCGCGGACGGGGCGGCACGGGTTTATGACGCGGCCACCGGGGCGGCCGGTCCCACCCTCCGCGGTCACACATGGCGGCTTTCGGCCGCCCTGTTTACTCCGGACGGCTCGCGAATCGTAACGGGAAGTTGGGACAAGTCGATCAAAGTTTGGGACGCGATGACCGGTAGCGAAATCTTGACGCTGACAGAACCCGAGGGGGTCACGGGCCTGGCCATCAGCCCGGACGGGTCACGGATCGCCGTGAGCGGCAAACCGCCTCGGGTTTACGACGACCGGCCCGTAAGCCGGGAGTTCCTCCCAAAAGCCGGAGCCGCCGAACCGTCGCCGTGACACCGAATTCATGTCAGCCGTTCACGGCCCCGTTGCACTCGTCCGGGCCGTGGCCTAATCTGTTCCCCACTCCCCGTACCGAGGCATTCTCCCATGTCCACGCCGAACGCCAACATCACCAGTGTCTTGAAGGAATCCCGCGTCTTCCCGCCGGCGGCGAACTTCGTCACCACCGCCCACGTCGACGCCGCCGAACGCGACCGCCTCGCGGCGTGGGCCGAGAAGGACCTCGAAGGCTTCTGGGCCGCACAAGCGGAGAGCCTCCATTGGTTCAAGAAGTGGAACCAGGTCCTCGACTGGTCGAACGCCCCGCACGCGAAGTGGTTCGTCGGCGGCACGACCAACGCCAGCTTCAACTGCCTCGACCGGCATCTCGCGAGCGGCCGCAAGGACAAGACGGCCATCCTCTGGGAGGGCGAACCCGGCGACACGCGGACGCTGACGTACGCGCAGCTGCACCGCGAGGTCTGCCAGTTCGCGAGCGCGCTCAAGAAGCTCGGCGTGGCGAAGGGCGACCGCGTCACGATCTACATGCCGATGATACCGGAGGCGGCCGTCGCCATGCTCGCGTGCGCCCGGATCGGGGCCGTACATTCCGTCATCTTCGGCGGGTTCTCGGCGGAGGCCGTTGCCGACCGGAACAACGACGCGAAGGCGAAGCTCGTCATCACCGCCGACGCCGGGTGGCGGCGGGGCAAGGTCGTGCCGCTCAAGGCCAACGTCGATACCGCCCTCGACAAGTCGCCGACCGTCGAGAAGTGCGTCGTGTTCAACCGGTGCAACGAGAAGGTGACCATGAAGTCGGGCCGCGACGTGTGGTGGCACGAAGTCGTCACCGACGCGCCCGCCGACTGCCCGGCCGAGCAGTTGGACAGCGAGCACCCGCTGTTCATCCTCTACACGTCCGGGTCCACCGGGAAGCCGAAGGGCGTGCTGCACACGACCGGCGGCTACCTGCTCGGCGCGAGCCTCACGCACAAGTGGGTCTTCGACATCAAGGACAGCGACATCTACTGGTGTACCGCGGACGTGGGGTGGGTGACCGGCCACAGCTACATCGTGTACGGCCCGCTGGCCAACGGCTCGACCGTCGTGATGTACGAGGGCGCACCGAACCACCCGGCCGAGGACCGCTTCTGGGCCATCGTCGAGAAGTACAAGGTGACGGTCATGTACACCGCGCCGACGGCGATCCGGGCGTTCATCAAGTGGGGCGACCAGCACCCGAAGAAGCACGACCTCACGTCCCTGCGGCTGCTCGGCAGCGTCGGCGAGCCGATCAACCCGGAGGCGTGGATGTGGTACCACGAGGTCATCGGCGGCGGCCGCTGCCCGATCGTCGATACGTGGTGGCAGACGGAGACCGGCGCGATCATGATCTCACCGCTGCCGGGGGCCGTGCCGACGAAGCCGGGCAGCGCGACGAAGCCGCTGCCCGGCATCATGGCCGAGGTGGTGGACAAGGCCGGCAACCCGGTCCCGGCGAACAGCGGCGGGTTCCTGGTGGTGAAGAAGCCGTGGCCGAGCATGATGCGGACGATCTACGGCGACGACGACCGGTTCAAGGCGACGTACTGGAGCAACTACCCCGGCGTCTACTTCACCGCGGACGGCGCTCGCCAGGACGAGGACGGGTACATCTGGGTGATGGGCCGGGTGGACGACGTGCTGAACGTGAGCGGCCACCGGCTGAGCACGATGGAAGTGGAGAGCGCGCTGGTGAACCACCCGCAGGTGGCGGAGGCCGCGGTCGTCGGCCGGCCGGACGACCTGAAGGGCGAGGCGATCTGTTGCTTCGTGACGCTGAAGCAGGGGAACGCGCCGACGGACGACTTGAAAGCCACACTGAAGGCGCACGTGGCAAAAGAGATCGGGGCGCTGGCCCGGCCGGACGAGATCAAGTTCACGGACACGCTGCCGAAAACTCGTAGCGGGAAGATCATGCGGCGGCTGCTCCGGGACATCGCCGCGAACCGCGAGGGGACGCAGGACACGACGACGCTGGAGGACTACAGCGTGCTCGCGAAGCTGCGGGCGGACGAGGAGTGAGTTGACGGCCCGCGGCCGGGGTGCGACAGTGAAGGCAGAAGGAGGGCGACCGATGACGCCGACGATTCCCGACGCGCTGCCGGTGACGCAGACACCGCCGCCCGTGGGCGGCCCGCCGTCTCTCGACGCGCTCACGGCCCGCTACCTGGCCGAGCTGCCGGCGCTGCTGGAGTCGGACTACCGGAAGTGGATCGCTTACACGGACGGCGGGCTTCGGAAGATCGCGAAGACGCAAACGGAACTCTACCGCCACTGCCTGGACGAATTGAAGCTGAAGCACGAACAGTTCATCATCCGGTACATCGAACCGGACCAGGGGACGGATATGGACATCTTCGATGCGTTCCGTTGAGATGTCCACCGTCCCGATTCTTCGCTCGATGCCCTACTTCGACCGCCCGAGCCGGGTCGAATGGGAAAGCGAGTCGTTGGCCGTCAATCCGTTCCAAATCCTCGTCTGGATCGGAATCGCACCGGTCGGCACCGACCGGCCGTCGCTGACCGTCCGCCGCTTTCCGGCCCTCCTGGACACGGGATGCGGAACGTCGTTCATTATTTCTCCCGTCCAACTCCGCCGATGGGCCGGCGTCGAGTGGCGTGCGCTACCCCTCAACCCCGGCATCGAACGAAAGCATTTCGGCGTTCCGATCCCGCACCGCCGGGCAAACCTGTGGCTGTTTCCGAACCAGTACGACCGCCGGGATGAGATCGACCCGATCCTGCCGCCGACCCTATAGGAACTTCGCGACGGCATCGCCGTCTTCGGCGACGGCGAGCAGGTCGGCGTGGCCGACACGAAAAGGCTGTCGGCCCTCCGGCTGCCCCTGCTCGGCCTGCGGGCGCTCACCGCCGGCAACCTATCCGTGCGGATCGACGCCGCGAACCAGCGGGTGTGGATGGATCGCCCGGCGTGAACTTGCGGCCGGCTTAAAGGGCATCGGGTATACTGTGGATGGAGGAAGTCATGGCGACGCCACTCGAACAGCTCGACGCGATGCGGAATCTCCAAGAGAACTGGGACGGCTACGGGGCGGCCGTGCCGGTTCCGGAAGCAATTGACTTGGCAAAGGAGTTCGTCACGCTCTTGGCCTCCCTCCGCCTCGGACTGGAACCGCATAAGGATGTGTTCGTGTCGCCCGGTCGAGATGGGAGTGTCTTGATCGAATGGGATGATGCCCACACGGAACACGAGCTGGAAATCAACCCCGACGGCTCTTTAGGTTTTCTCCACACCGACAAACTGACCCAAGAGATGAGGAGTGAGAAGTTCACTTCGGGCCGATTTGCCATCCCTTCGGGCCTCCTCTCGACTGTCGGGCAACTAGTGGCTGCATAAATGGTTGACATTCTGTTTACGTGTGGTGAATACCTTCGTGCCTCCCGACAGTTTCGATTCCAACTCCGTTCTTCGTCCGTAAACCCAGCCGCCATAACAACTTGCAAAACCTCGTCCGCCTCGTTCAATTCTTATCGTTGCTCGTCTCTGACTCTGTTGGAATCAGGATTATTCAGGTAGAGATCGCGAGCCGTGGAGAGAAACAAGAAGAATGACTGGCCCATCAGAAATCCTGAATGACGAACTCGTCCTCCGCCACATCCCCGGCGGTACGACGTGGCAAGCACCCGGCCCGCGGATCACGAGCAAGAACTTCGCCCTCCGTGCGGATCGGAACGAAACCGGCCTCTCCGTCAGCCGGTCGTCTCTCACGTCGCCGGCCGCGCTCTTGGGTCGCGTCGGCAAGCCGGACCTCGGCTCGCGTGTCGCAGAAGCCACGGTCGCCGACATCCGCGCACTCGGCTTGGAAATTGTTCCCGTGCCCCTGCCGGACGATCCGGGGCACGCCGAGATTCGTTCGGGAGCTTCCGATCTGAACGACCAAGCCGTCCGCAAGCAACTCGCCGTACTGTTCCAATTCATCCCCTGATGCCGGTCGTCACACCTCTCGGAACGCTACCCCGTCGCCGGCCCACCTCGCTTCCACCGTCCGCCCGGCGTGCGGCGTCTCCAGCATCCACTTCGCCAGCGCCGCCACCACCTGCCGCTCGATCGCCCGCTGCAGCGGCCGCGCCCCGTACCGCGCGTCGAACCCGATCCGGGCCAGCTCGTCCACCAACGAGTCGGCCCACACGAGCTTAATCCCGGACCGCGCGACGCCGTCGCGATTCGCAATCGCGGCCAGTTCCCGGCGGGTGATCGCCTTTACCGCGTCCGGCTTCAACGGGTCGAACGTCACGACCGCGTCCATCCGGTTGAAGAACTCCGGGCGGAAGAACCGCATCGCCGCGTCCCGATACCGCGGGCCTTCCCCCTCCCGGCCGAACCCGACCGCCGCGCCGCTGCCGGCCCCCAGGTTCGAGGTCATCACGATCACCGTGCTCCGGAAGTTCGTCACCCGGCCGTAGGCGTCCGTCAGCCGGCCCTCGTCGAACACGCCCATGAGCGTGTCGAACACGTCGGCCGCCGCCTTCTCGATCTCGTCCAGCAGCAGCACGCTGAACGGCTGCCGGCGGACGCGGTTCACCAGCGGGCCGGGGTCGCCGGTCGGCGGGCCGAGCAGCCGCGACACGGCGTCGAACCCGGCGTACTCGGACATGTCGAGCCGGATGAGCCGAGACAGAGTAGTAGGCACACTCCGTGTGCCGTCCGGCTGCCTTTCGCGTAGAGCTTCGCGGGACCTCGAAGACTCGGTCCCGCGGACGGCACACGGAGTGTGCCTACTACTATGTGCCTCCGCGCTTCCGAAGAAGTATTCCGCCAGCGCCAGCGCCATGTGCGTCTTGCCCACGCCGGTCGGGCCGCAGAACAAGAGTACCGCCGGCGGGCGGGTCGGGTCGTTCAGCCCGGCCTTGAACGTCATCACCACGTCCGTCGCCGCCTCGCACGCCTCCGGCTGGTCGATCACCCGCTCGCGGAACCACGCCAGCACGTCGGCGCGGGCGAGCGTCAACTCGTCGCGGAGGAACAACTCCGGCAGCCCGGTGCGGCGGCGGAACCGGTCGATCACGTCGTCCGGGTCCACCGTCTTGCGGCCGACGCGGGCCTGGGCCTCGATCAACTCGCGGGCGAACCCGGACGACGGGCCGGGGAAGGGGGCGTAGGGCTGGAACCGGCGGAACAGGCGGACGATCCGCTCGCCGGTCCCGCGCTGCACCTCGATGCCGTGGCCGGACGAGGACGTTTCGAGCTGCTTGTCGATGACGGAGAGCGCCGTGCCGCGGTCGAACCCGTTGACGGGGACGATCTGGAACAGGTCGGCGAGGCCGGGGAGGAGCCGGCGGCAGGCGTCGAGTTCGGCGGGCGTCGCTTCCGCGACCATTCGCAGCTCGCCGCGGGCGAGGTACGGCATGAGGAACGCGGCGACGCTGTCCGTCGGGCCGAACCCGCCGCGGCGGACGAGTTCCAGCAGCCGCTCGACGCACAGCACGCCGCCGACCTCGCCGAGTTCGGCGACCATCGCCTCGGCGCGGGCCTCCCACTGGCCGAGGTACTTCATCCCGGCGATGATCCGCCCGGCGGACGTGAGCCAGAACCGCCGCGTCCGCTTCTTGTCCGGGTCGTCGTCCTCGTCGAACGCGAGCTGCTCGGCCTGCTTCACCGCGTCCACGAGTAGCGTCGTCTTGCCGACGCCGCCGTCGCCGACGAGCAGCACGTTCGCCTTCTCCCGGTGCAGCTTCTGCACGAGCGCGGCGACCTCGGCCTCGCGGCCCCAGGCGCGGGCGAAGTTCTTCCGCACGGCCCGGTCGCCGACCGGCTCCGCGATTTGCTTCAAGGTCGGCGGCGCGAACGCGATTTCCGCCGAACCGTCGTCCCGCGGCACGCGGACGGCCACCTCGACGAGTTCCACGTCCGCCGGCGGCAGGTAGCGGTTCACGTCCTGCGGCGACAGCCCTTCGAGCTTTTGCAGCACGTACCGGCGGACGAGGTCCGGCAGGTCGGCGGGGTTGGCGTAATCGAACCGGATGCCGAGCAGCGGCAGGTCGGCGGCCGGCTGGCCGCTCTCCCGCGTCCCGAGGACGCACGCGACCCTCACGGCGACCGCCGTTTCGCACGGGTAGATGCGGTCGTTGGTGCGGTACTCCGGCCGGACGGTGACGGTCTGCCACGTCAGCGTCGCGTCGCGGAAGTCCGGGCCGGGCCGCCACCGTTCCTTCTTGTGGAACCAGAGCAGGTAATCGCGGAGGTCGGCGCGGGCGTCGGCCGGCGTGTCGGCGAACCCGGTCGCGCCGCCGTCCACGGCGACGGCGGACGCGCCGCCGGCGGCGTCGCGGCAGACGAGCACGGAGTAGCGGAAGGTCGGCATGGGGGCAGGGACACCGGCGGGGCGGGGGAGGTTCTGGAAGATGAACGGGTGAGAAAACCAATCCTCTATGTAGCCGCCGGCTTGCCGGCGGGGTTTCGGAGACGCAAAACCCCGCCGGCAAGCCGGCGGCTATATGAAAGCCGTCCGCGTCGCGCGGTTTCTTACCCCGTCATCCCTTCACTTCCCACGAACTCTGCCGCCAGCAGCGTGAAGTCGTCCGTCTGGCGGATGCCGTGGAGAAGGTCGTTCGCCACCGCGTCCGCGAACGGCTGCGCCGCCAGCGCCCGGTGCGCGACCGCCGACGCGACGACCGGGGTGGCGCTCGCCCGGCCGCCCTCGTCCAGGCCGAGCGTGCCGTCGCTGGTGAACAGCAGCTTGTCGCCGGGCTTCAGCGCGCCGTAGTGCGTCGGGTACTCGGCCTCGAACACGCCGAGCATCGGGCCGGGGACCGCCAGCGGCTCGACCGGGCCGGCCGCCGGGACGTGGATCGGGTGCGGCAGCCCGGCCCGCGCGAATGCCAGCCGGCCGGTCGCGGCGTCGAGCCGCACCAGCGCCATCGACACCAGCGGGGCGTCGTCGAGGGCCAACTTCACGAGCGACCGGTTGACGTGGTGCAGCACGTCGCCCGGCGGGGTCGCGCCGGCCGCGCCCCGAACGCTCGCGGCGGAGAGTATCTGTTTCACGAACAGCCCGAACAGCCCGCCGGCCGCCCCGCCGGACCCGACGGCGTCGGCAAGGAAGAACTCCACGTCGTCGCCGGCCGCCCAGGCGTCGAAGAAGTCGCCGCCGACCCGGCTCCGCGGCCGGTGGTGAACGCCGAACCGCACGCCCTTGACTTCGGGAAGCGCCGCCGGCACGAGCGCCCGGTGGATCGTCCGGGCGAGGGCGATGTCGCGGTCGGTTTGCTCGTAACACTTCTGCAACCGCTCGGCGAGCGCCTTCGCCTCCTCGACCTTCCCCCACAACCGGTCGGCGGCCCCGCGGACGCGGCGGAGCGCCCGCAGCCGGGCGACGACGAGCGGCTCGTCGAACGGCCGGGCGACGCAGGCGTCAGCCCCGGCGTCGAGCGCGGCCCGCTCCCACTCGGCCGACGGCATCGTCAGCACCCAGACGATCGGCACGTACCGGTCGCCGAGTTCGGCCCGCCAGCGTTTCGTTTGCGCGACGGCGGGTTCGAGTACGTCGGACGGGCAGACGACGGCGGCGGCGAACGGCGGGAGGTGGACCGGCGGGACCGCCCCGAGGGCGTGCTCGACGGGCACGAACCCGGCCGCCCGGACGAGCGCGTGAACGTCGTCCGTGACGGTTTGCGGTTGCGCGGAAACCAACACCTGCGGAAAGGTCACGAGCGACATCGTGGCGCGCGGGGTTCGGGCGGACGGTCCGGACATTGTAGCCGAATCCGGACGCCGCGGGTGAAAGTGGGGCACTCGCTCCGCGAGTGCCGGACGATCGCGCCGAGGAAACACACACGGCACTCGCGAGAGCGAGTGCCCCACTTTCACCCGCCCCTTGACCGGCGCACCGGGCCGTATTTATAGTCCACTCACGAATCGTGCCGTTAACCCCGAGGCCGCCGTGCCGATCCAGATGGAACTCCGCCGGATCATCAGCAGCGTGATCGACGACCAGCACATCATCATCCTGAAGGAGGTCGAGGGCGACCGGGCGTTCCCGATCGTCATCGGCATCTTCGAGGTGGTGAGCATCGGCCGCCGCATCCGCGGCGAGGCGACGCCGCGGCCGCTGACGCACGACCTCATCCTGTCGTCCATCGAGCAACTCGGCGGCGAGATCCAGGACGTGATGATTTCCGACCTGCGGGACCACACCTACTTCGCGAAATTGCGGGTCCGGCAGCAGGGCGAGCTGGTGGAGATCGACTGCCGGCCGAGCGACGCGATCCCGGTCGCGGTGACG
This sequence comes from Limnoglobus sp., assembly GCF_059499385.1. Classification (NCBI taxonomy): domain Bacteria; kingdom Pseudomonadati; phylum Planctomycetota; class Planctomycetia; order Gemmatales; family Gemmataceae; genus Limnoglobus; species Limnoglobus sp. Next base: position 69,195 of record NZ_JCABYM010000042.1, read on the forward strand.
GCGAAGGTCCCGATCTACGTGAACGAGGACGTGCTGGGGGATGCGCTCGACGAGGATTGAGGCCGACGTTTCCACACCGTCGTCCGCCGCCGGGTTTTTACCCCGAAGGGGTTACACATGATAGCCCAGGGCAAGGAGCGCAGCGACGCCGCCCTGGGTAGACCGCACACACATGCAACAAGCCCTGAAAGGGCGGCAGAGCGTGCCGCCCTTTCAGGGCTTGTTGTGTGGGGTGGCACCCGTACCCAGGGCGTTGCCTTGGGCTGACATGTTCCGCCCCTTCGGGGCAAAGACCAGCCACTGCGTGACGGGAATTCGTCGATTACTTCACCGGCCCCACGTCCGCCGTCTGGCTCGCGGTCCACGCCCCGACGGTCCCGATCGGCAGCCAGTACGACGCCTCCACCACATGGAACCCGCCCTCGGCGGCCAGCTTCCCGACCGCCTCCGTGATCTCGTACTCGCCCCGCGGCGACGGCGTCAGCGTGAAGTCGAACACCCGCCGCGGGAACAGGTAGCCGCCGATGTTCGCCAGCTGCGGCGCGGGCAGGCCCTTCGGCTTCTCGACGATCTCCTTTAGTGTGCCGTCGTCGTTCCGGAACAGAATTCCGAAGCTGTCCGGCTCATTGACCGCGTGCGACAGAATTCCCATCGGCACGGTCGCGAGCTTCTTCAAGTCCTGCCGGCCGATCAGGTCGTCGCCGTTGAGCACCATCACGCGGTCGGAGTGGACCTTCCCCTTGCAGCTCATGAGCGCGTCGCCGGTGCCAAGCGGCTGCTCCTGCCGGACGGTCGCCCAGTTCTTGACGTGCGGCTGCGTCTTTAGGTACTGCTCGATCTGTTCGGACAAGTAGTTGACGACGACGACGAGCCGGTCCACCGGCGGCAGCGCGCCGATGATCCAGTCGAGGATCGGCCGCCCCTGCACGGGCAGCAGCGGCTTCGGGACCGTGTCCGTGTGCGGCCGCAGCCGCGTGCCCTTACCGGCCGCCAGGATGATGCAATCCATGAGTCGAGTCTCGCGTGTCGTGATGTCCGGAGAAGTTTACGGGCGACGGCCGCGTTCGGTTAGCGCGGCCCCTGACTTCCGAAGTCCGGCTTCGACTTCGGAAGTCGAAGGGGAGAAGGGGCGTCTGCGGTCACGACGAAGGCCGCTGCGACGCTCGACTTCCGAAGTCGAAGCCGGACTTCGGAAGTCGGGCCGCTTCTGGTACGATGCCGTCTTCCACCCTCTCAGGAACTCGTCATGCTCACCCGCCTGCTGCTCGCCCTCTTCGCCATCGCCGTCGGGCTGCCCGTTGCCGCCCAGTCGCCGGGGTTCACCCGCAAGGAGGACGTGATCTACGGCCGCAAGTACGGCGTCGCGCTCACGCTGGACGTGTTCACGCCGACGGGCAAGGCCAACGGCGCGGGCGTCATCATGGCCGTCAGCGGCGGGTGGTTCTCCGCGAAGGAGGCGATCAACACGTTCTTCTTCAACGAGCTGCTCAAGCGAGGGTACGTGGTGTTCGCCGTCGTCCACGGCAGCCAGCCGAAGTTCACCATCCCGGAGGTGCTGCAAGACATGCACCGGGCGACGCGGTTCGTCCGGCACAACGCGAAGTCCTACGGCGTGGACCCGGACCGCATCGGCATCACCGGCGGGTCGGCCGGCGGCCACCTGTCGCTCATGCAGGGCTGCGCGTTCCAGGCCGGCGACCCGAAGGCGAAGGACCCGGTGGACCGCGCGTCCTCGAAGGCGAACGCCGTCGGCTGCTTCTTCCCGCCGACCGACTTCCTGAACTACGGCAAGGAGGGCGAACTCGCCATCGGCGACGGCACGCTGAAGGGGTTCTGGGCACCGTTCGACTTCCACGAGATCAACAAGGAGAAGGGCGGGTTCGCGCCGATCACGGACAAGGAGCGGCGGAAGGAGATCGCGAAGCAGATTTCGCCGGTCTACCACGTCACGAAGGACGCCGCGCCGGCGCTGATCGTCCACGGCGACAAGGACAGGCTCGTGCCGATCCAGCAGGCCGAGCTGATGATCGCGAAGCTGAAGGAGCACAACGTCCCGTGCGAACTGGTCGTGAAGAAAGGCGGCGACCACGGGTGGGCGGGGATGGACAAGGACCTCGTGACGATCGCCGACTGGTTCGACAAGCACCTGGCGGCGAAATGACCCATAGTAGTAGGCACACTCCGTGTGCCGTCTCCTCGGCGTGTCGGCTAGTTCGTCCGAGCCGCGGCGGCTGATAGCGGACGGCGCGCGGACCCCGTGGGGGATCGCGAGTTCGTGCGAGCCGCTGCGGCCGACAGCAGACGGCACACGGAGTGTGCCTACTACTATGATCGGCCGCGGCGAGTTCGTCCGGGTCGCCGCGACGCTCAGCAAACGGCACACGGAGTGTGCCTACTACTTTGCTTTCGTACTCTTCCCTCATGAACATCCTGCTCCTGCCGGTCGGCAGCCACGGCGACGTTCACCCGTTCGTCGGCGTCGGCCTCGGGCTGAAGACCCGCGGGCACGCCGTCTCGCTGCTCGCCAACGAGACGTACCGCCCCCTCGCGGAGCGGCACGGGTTCGACTTCGCCGAGGTCGGCACGGCCGCCGACTACAAGCGGATGACCGACGACCCGCTCCTGTGGCACCCGTCGAAGTCGCTTCGCGCGATCTTCGTGGACGACCTGATGCGGAAGTACCTGCCGATCGCGTACCGGGCCATCGAGGAGCGGTACGCGCCCGGCCGGACGGTCGTGGTCGGCGGGTCGCTCGGCCTCGCCCCGCGGATCGCGCACGAGAAACTCGGCGTCCCGCTCGCGACCGTCCACCTCCAGCCGATCTCGATCCACAGCGTCGTCAACCCGCCGAAGTTCCCGCAGGCCAGCTTCCCGGCGTGGTCGCCGTTGTGGGTGCGGCGGGCGGCGTACTGGTACGCCGAGCGGTACGTCATGGACGGGTACATGGCCGGGCCGGTGAACGACTTCCGCAAGACGCTCGGCCTGCCGCCGGTCCGCCGCATCTGGGGGACGTGGCGGCACTCGCCGCAGCTCATCCTCGGCCTCTTCCCGAAGTGGTTCGGCACGGCCCCGGACTGGCCGGCGCACATGCAGCAGACCGGGTTCATCCGGTACGACCAGGCGGAAGCGAAGCAGCTGCCGCCGGACGTGGAGGCGTTCTTAAATGAAGGCGAGCCGCCGGTGGTGGTGAGTTTCGGGTCGGCGATGCGGCAGGGGCGGCCGTACTTCGCGGCCGCGGCCGAGGCGTGTCGGCGGTTGGGGAAACGCTGCCTGATCCTGGCGAAGGGCGGCGACCAGATTCCGCCGGACCTGCCCACGAACTGCCGGCAGTTTGACTACGCGCCGTTCAGCCTCGTGTTCCCGCGGGCGGCGGCCGTGATCCACCACGGCGGCATCGGCACGACGGCCCAGGCGCTGGCGGCCGGCGTCCCGCAGTTCGTGATGCCGCTGGCGTTCGACCAACCGGACAACGCGCACAACCTCGAACGGCTCGGCGTGGCGAGGTCGGTCCTCGCCGCGAAGTTCACGGCCGACCGCGCGGCGGCGACGCTGGAGAAATTGTTGAAGGACCCGAACGTGCCGGCGGCGTGCGACGTGTGCCGCGAGAAGATGGCCGACGACCCGCTGCCGCGGACGTGCGAGTTGATCGAGGGGATCGTATAGCGGCGAGCCGAGCGGCGTAAGCCCCCGGGGTTGGGTGAAAAAAACCGCGGGGTTAGCCCCGCGGGGCGGCCCACAAAAAAAGCCCAAACCCTTGCCCCCACCCGCCCCCCG